>JANNCY010000217.1:0-30020 GCA_031387085.1 Flavobacteriales bacterium
AAATGTAGCGGGAATAAAAGCCATTTTATCTCGATTTTTAGATTTTAATTCCACTGCCGCCAATGCGCCGATATTAGTAAACAACTACGATTGGATGAAAGATTTCTCTTTTATCAATTTCGCTCGTGATGTGGGTAAACGCATTACGGTGAACTATATGATGGCAAAAGATTCGGTAAAGAAACGATTGAGCGCCGATGGAGATGGAATGAGTTTTACCGAGTTCACTTACCAATTAATTCAAGGTTATGATTTTCATCATTTGTATAAAACCTACAATTGTTTGCTTCAAATGGGTGGTTCAGATCAATGGGGAAATATTACAACCGGAACTGAATTGGTGCGACGGATGAATGGTGAAGGAGCTAAAGCGTTTGCTATGACGTGTCCGTTAATTACCAAAGCCGACGGTTCTAAATTTGGAAAAAGTGAAGGTGGAAATGTTTGGTTAACTGCCGACAAAACATCGGTGTATAAATTTTATCAATTTTGGCTGAATACATCGGATGTAGATGCGGAGAAATATATCAAAATTTTTACTTTTTTAGATAAAAAAACTATTGATGGTTTAATTGCCGAACAACATGAAGCACCACATTTGCGTACATTACAAAAGCGATTGGCAGAAAAAATTACTACTTTGGTTCACGGAGAAAGCGAATTAGAGAAAGCAATTCAAGCATCGAATATTCTTTTTGGAAATGCCACAGCAGATGATTTAAAACAATTGGATGAAGCTACTTTTTTAGAGGTTTTTGATGGCGTTCCGCAAGCTAAAATTACTAAAAGTGATATTGAAAATGGCATTGATATTATTTCGGTTTTAAACGAAAAATCAGGATTTTTTAAATCGAATGGAGAAGCGAGAAGAGCTTTGACAGCCAATTCTATTTCGGTGAATAAAGCAAAAGTGACAGAAGGTTTTTTCTTAACATCAAGCGATTTGATTAATAATCAGTTTGTTTTGTTGCAAAGTGGGAAGAAGAATTATTTTGTTTTGAGGATAGTTTAAAATTAACCACATAAGGCACATAAGACACATAAGACCCGAGGCATCGCCGAACTGAGCGAAGCCAAAGCAAAGTCACATAAGAAGTCTTTGTGACTTAAAAAACAATATGTGTCTTATGTAGTGAAAAACTATTCTCTAAAATTGATTTCCATTTTGTTGGATGTAAACCAGCCTTTTACAAACGATTTGTCATTCATTATTTTTAGGAATTCTTCATTTGAAAGCCGGTCTTTAAATTCTTCTTTCATTAAGTTGATGGAAAGTTGAAAGTAATGCGGAATAATTTCATCGATATAGTATTCAACGTCATCTATTTTGAAATACCTTTTTTTTTGCCAAATTAATATTTTTGAAAATGACTTTTTTTGATTTGGATTTAATGTAACACGATCCTCTAATAACTCTTTATTTCGCTGTTTCCAAAAATAATTTTCGTCTTCCTTAGCATTTTTAATTTCCAAAGCGACGTCAATCTTCATTTCTTTTAAATGATTTTTAATAATAATTTTTTTCTCAGCATCTGTTTTTGCTTTTTTTAATTCCTCTTGAAATCGTTCACTTTTTCTATTGCCAAAAACATTGTCGATATCAATAGCCTCTTTATCTTGAAAGATTTTATACGATACAAATCTTGACATTGACGCACTTGCGTTTGAAACGAGTGCATTAGGATTAAGGAAAAAAGAAACCGCTGTATCCGTTAAATTTTCAATACTATAATTAATAGTAAATTTTCTTTCATTTGGAATGGAATCGAATGAAGTTATAGCATCAATTCGTATGGCAATTGGAGGGTTTTGACCAAAACAATTACAATACAAGAAAAATAACAGCAATATGTTTTTCATAATTTTAATTTATTACTAATAGAGTTTTTTTAACCACATAAGGCACAAAAGAAAGCAAAGTCAATAAGAATCTGTGTGACTTAAAAAACCTTATGTGACTTATGTGGTGAAAAAATTACATCACCATCAAATTACAACCACGAATATCCGAATTATCAAAACGTCCCAATACTTCAAACGAATTATTAGGATATTTTTTACCTAAATCTTGCGTAGCAATAAAGGAACACGAATTGATGTTTGCCAAATCAATTACATTTATTCCGCCCGTTTTTGCTGATGCAACATACGTTAAAGCGTCTTCTGTATCTCGAATTAGAATTTGCATAAAATTCGGGCATTCAAATAGTCCGTTTCCTAAAGAATAGGCTTGCGATAAAAGTTCGGTCATTCCATACTCTGAATGAATAGCTTCAACACCAAATCCTTTACAAAGTTGTTCGTGCAATTCTTCCCGGATGATTTCTTTTCGTTTGCCTTTCATTCCACCAGTTTCCATTATGATGGTGTTTTTTAGTTGGAATTTTTGCTTCTCAATCAAATCCAATAAAGCGTAGGTAACTCCAATTAATAGTACATTTTGACCTTCCGTATCCAATTCTATTAATTTGCAAATGAGTTCGTCATAATTGTGTAAATAAAAACCGCTATTTACATTATTGGACAATTGAATCAAATCATTTACCATATAAATCAATGACGAACCTTTTCGTTCTAAATAGGATGGAAGTAAAGCTAAAATAGCATAATCTTCGATGTTGCCATAAAACTCAGAAAAGGCGAGACGATAGCTTTGTTGGTATAAAGTGACATCCGTAATTAAATGTTTACTTCTAATGGTTCCAATTCCCCCATTGGGGGTTAGGGGGCTTGTAGTTCCGCTGCTAGTAAAGGTTTCTTGAATCTTTTCAGAAGACGATAAAACATCATGACTTTTAAAAAACTGTATGGGTAAAAAAGGAATTTGTTGTAATGATTTTACATTTCCTTTTTCCACTTTTAGAAACTCACAAAAGTCACGATACACATGATTGTTTTCGTATTGAAAACGAAATACTTTCAAAGCAATTTTTTCAAATTGTTTTTGGTTGGAAATGGTGAATATATCGTGTGAGGTAATCAATGAAATATTTTTTGTAAAAGTAATGAAAATAAAAAAAGCTCCAACGCGAATTGGAGCTTTCAAATATAATAGAAAACTAATTATCTAATAACTAATTTTTTAGTAGCTGTTTTACCTTCTTCAGTAACTTGAACCATATACACTCCAGAGTTCAAACCTGCAACATTGATAGCACTTTCAGAAGTAGTTACGTTAAGTACTTGTTTTCCTAATATGTCAAAAACAGTAACTGTTCTTTCTGCATTGGCATCGGTAGTGATGTAAAAAACACCATTGTTTACTGGGTTTGGAGAGATAGAAAAACCAGTAATTGTATTTTGGTCAATACCAAGTGCAACTACTGTAGTTGTTGCATCATTCCAAGTAGTTGCTACTCTTAATTCGTCGATTTCAATATTAGGAGTATCAGTTGCTGTTCCTTGTCTAACTAATATTTTACTTGCCATAGCTAAGTCTGTACCGCCTGTGTTAATAGCACTAGCAGTTGCGGCTGGTTCTGCACCACCTATAGTTGGATTAACCCATAATTTAACAACATCATCACCTGTTGAAGCATTAAAAGTATAACTTGCAACGATTAAATATGTTTGATTAATATTATATGGAAGTGCGGCAAAAACTGTATTTGCTACAGTCGTTCTTGAATTAATACCAATATTGAAAGTGTTAGCATCAATTTTTTTAGTCCATAATGTAGCTCCAAAACTTGAACCTGTAGAAATAAATCCTAAGTTGTAACTACCTGTTGTGCTTGTAACGGCAGTAAGATCTGTAACGTTAAATAAGATAGAGTAATAAACAGTACCTGTACTTACTGGAGCAAAATCTTTAGAAGCATCAATTCCTGCTCCACCAAAAGTGACTTTGTTGCCAGTAGATGCAGGTAAGCCAGTATAGCTTAAATTACCAGCAGCTATAACTAGGTCATCTCCTGTATTAAGACCCAACCAACCCGGTTGCGTTTGTAAAACACCAGGAGCTGTATAATTAAATCCCTCGTAAAAAGGAGGTGTCTGTTGTCCAAAAGACACAGTAGTAACTACTAATAATAGTAAAGTGTAAAGTTTTTTCATGTTTATTTAAATAAAAAATTAGACAACAAATATAAGGACAATTTCAATATAAAAAATTATCTGAAGTAAAAAAATAGTTAAATAAGTTAAGATTTAACTATCTAACAATTAATTTTCTAGTGGCTGTAGCATCCCCTTCTTCAATTTTGATGATGTAAACACCAGGTGAAAGTGATGCAACATTTAACTCTTTAGAAGTTAGTAGTGTTTGCAGTACTTTTTTGCCTAATACATCAAAAATGGCGATTTGTTTGTCAAGATTTAGTTTGGATGAAATGTATACCTTACCGTTAGTAACGGGATTAGGATAAAAACTCAAACCATCTATGGAAGTTTCTTGGGATTTTGACACTGTTTTACTCTCTTGAGCAACAGCACTTGTAGCCACAAAACTTAAAAAGAAAAGGATTATATAGAAGTAATTTTTTTCCATGAGTTCAATTTAGTTATAACAAAAGTAAAAAAATATTTTCAAATACCATACCAAAAAGAAAAAATTAACATCGGATTAAATAATTTAGAGTCTTTTGTTTCCATCGTTTTTTTTAAATAGGTAAAATATTTTGCCAATGTTACGAAATTGTTAAGCAAAAGTTTTTTTATTGTAAAATAAGTTATATATTTGTTATCGAATTATTAATCAAAACCCCAAAAATTATGAAGAAGTATCTTTTAATAGTAGTAATGATGGTATCTGGTGTTGTTTTTAGTCAAGACAATAATCCAGTTTTAGAAGTAGAAGGACAATTGGTTAAAGCAACTTATTATTATGAAAATGGTAATGTACAACAAGTTGGTTATTTTAAAGATGGCAAATTAGATGGTAAATGGACATCGTATGCAGTAAACGGAACCATCAAGGCGATTGCCGAATATTCAAATGGAGAAAAATCTGGGAAATGGATTTTTTCAGATGCAATAACATCAAAAGAAGTAGATTTTTCAAATAATCAAATTGTAGCTATCAGTAGTAAAACAAATGCAATAGCTAATAAAAATTAGATTAGTTAAAAAAGAAAATAAAAAAAAACGTCCCGAGCTATCGGGACGTTTTTTTTATTAATGTGATTTACTTATTGAACTAAGTTTACACCACCAACATTCGACCAAGCGCCGCTTGAAATAGAAGCTCCAGTAGCCGTTGTACTTGTTGCGAATTGTCCTGTAGGAAAAGAAACAAGTATCGAACCTGTTGCTCCAACTGGAGTAACTTGAGAAGTATTTGAAATTTTTACATTCGTCAATTTGATTTTTGAACCATTTACCTGATTGGTATTGGTGGTACCATCTTGAATTTTTACAACAGCACCTTGGTAGGTTGTTGCACCTTCTGTGTAAGGTCCGTAACCATCAATTAGTACATTGTCAAAATCACCATTACCTTCTTTTTTGAATTGGAAAGCATCTACTTGAATATCTCCAGCTACTTCTGGTGTACAAGTAGCGGCTCTTTTTAAGGTTACATTCGTAACTTTTGGAAAAAACGCATTGTTATTGTTCGAACATTCGATTTCCATTCCGTAGTTCCCTTTATTAACTTGATACCCGTACCAGTTTGAATTGTTTTGACCTTGCCATCCATCTTGCCAATCGAAAGCATCGTCATAATTTCCGTAGGAAATTGCGTTAGTCATGCTTACAGTTCCTCCAAAAAATTCGTAACCATCATCTGCTCCTTTGTAAGAAACTAAGTGATCTAAAGTAGTTCCCGATCCACAAGAATAAAAGGTAAATCCGTTATTTTCTTTGGTACCATCGGCTAATTTTGCGCCAGCATATTCAACTCTTACATAATTTAAAGAACCACCGTTGTGTGTTGGGTTAGTTCCTCCGTATGGCAATGCATTTCCATCTTCAGAAGTTGAAGTGGTTACACCACCAATTGCTTTGATAGGAGCATCTCCATACATAATAATTCCACCCCAACCACCAGGAGTTCTTGACACTTCGCTAAAAACAACTGGTTGAGAAGCCGTACCGTTAATAATTAGTTTTCCACCATTTAAAACTACTAATGCGTTATCACCTGTAGTTTTATCACATGTAATTGTAGATCCCGCATCAAAAGTTACCGTAACTCCTGCGTTGATTTTCACAATTCCTTTTAAAGTGTACGTTCCTAATGGATACGTTTTGTTTGCTGCTATTGGTCCTGTAATTTCACCTGTTACTACAGCTGCAGATGATTCATCATCACTGCTAGTACATCCTGTAAATACAGAAGCTAAAATTGCTAATCCAAAAATAAATTTCTTAGTCATTGTTTTCGTTTTTAATTGTTTTTTACTCGTTAGTTTCATGAAATGTGTTGTTTCATTTTGTTGGGACAAATTTAAGTTGCAGTGTTTTTTTTGGAGTTATCTTAATATTATAATAGCGTTATTAAAAATTAAGAGAAAAGTAAATTTATCGTTAAGAACTTGGTGGTGTGTTAACATAAAACAAGCTGACCTTTTGGACAGCTTGTTTTATACGTTTGCTACTTTTTTAAAAAGTATAGCCCAAGTTTACCGAAAACCCAACCCCCTTTTTGTAGTTGTTAATGATATTAGAATCTTCATCAATTATTGAAGTACCATCAGTACCCAATTCAAATTTTCGATCTGGATTTAATAAATTATCGGCCGAAAGTTTTAAATCAAAATGATTGGATAATTTACTGCTCCACACAAAATCCAATTGATGTACCGGTAACTCGTAAATGTGATCTAAACCACCTGTACCAACTGCATAAATTCGTTTTCCGAAAACAGAATACACTAACGAAATCGTATTACTCCATTCTTTATTAAGATTGAATTGGTATTTCAAATCAGAATTGATTAACCAATTGGAAGCTCCTTGTAAATTTCTAGAACGATGGGTTTCGATAGATTGTGTTTCACTTCCATCAGGATTGATGGTTTTCTCAGGGACATCCACTTTTGTTTGCATTAAAGAGGTGTTGAATCCTAGTGAAAAGTCAGATAGGCTTTTATTTAATCGAGCAAAATCTAAAATAAATTCCAATTCCAAACCGAATAAATTGGCTTTATCCGAATTTAAATAGGTAGTTATTGTACTTGTAGCAGCATTGGCAACAAATGTTCTTTCTATTGGATTAGTAATACTCTTTCCGAAAACACCTACGGCAAGCATTTCTTTCGCCGTTGGAAACAACTCGTATTTCAAATCAACATTTAGGTTATCACTGTTCACTAAAAACGGATTTCCTTTCATCGATGTTCCGTCGGCATTGATGTACTCAATCGGATACGCTTCCATAATAACAGGTCTGGTGTACGTTTCACTGGCAGCAAAACGAATATTTGCTTTTTCTGTTACTGCATATTTAACGTTTAACGAGGGTAAAACATACAATTTGTTTCTTGTTATTTTTTTGAAAGCAGCATCAAAAGACCCTTGCTCTCTATACTTAGTTTCTCTTTCAGTGTTCTCGGCTCTTACTCCACCGTTAACTTCCCATTTGTCTTGAAATTTCAACAATAAATTAACATAAGCCGTGTTGTTAATCTCTTTCAATTTGGCTTTGTAAGTAGCATTTGAACTCTCTCTAAAACTAAACGCATTTTGACTCAAATAGTCATTCAACAAATAGTCTAATTCATTTACAGGAACTGTAAAATTATTTGAGTTATTTGGCGAAAAATGATATTCTGGAGCTATAAAACGGTAGGATGACTGCATTAACGATGCATTTCCATTATATCCAATAGCAAGTTTGTTTTTTTTGTCTTCTCCTCCAAATTTCAAACTGTATTCTAACATCCCTGATAGATAAATATCACTCGAAATGTCTAAATATTGTCTGATAAAATTATTTCCTCCTATCGAAGCAATAATGTTATCTCCTTGTGGCGTTCCAGAGAAAAACTTTCTATCCGGTTGTTGGTATGACGTTTTGGCAAACGAACCTCCGAATTTTACATTATGATTTTTACTCTCTGTTAAAGCATAATCGCCTAACAATTGCGAATTAAAGTAATCCGATTGATCCAATTGATTGGTTCGAATTAAAGTGATATTGTTATTCGCTGTTAAATCAGCATATCCGAGTTGGTCTTTGATTAAACTTTCGGTGGTGCGTAGGTAAAAATTATTCCATGTTAATTTCAATTTTTTAGCTGCATAGTTCAATCCTAGAAGTGCAGAAGTCGATGTTTTGTATTTGTACTCGCTAGTTTCAAAATCATTTCTATAAATAAATCCAGAAGGATTATTATTGAAATTACGCTCAACACCATTTCTGTAACTGTAATTGTTATCAAAATTTATAGATAACAAATAGGAGAATTTCGCATCATTTTTAAAACTAAATTTTTCTGTATGAAGCAAACCTATACTTGTATTTAATGGACTTTTCGTATCGTCAACATCAAATCCACTTTGAAATGAATCCAATGATTGTTGTGGAGTAAACGTATAACTTGCAGGTTTTCCACCTAACAAACTTGGTAACGCTCTATCGTTTCCTGTTAATCCAAAGAAACCTTTGGTGTTATTGGCATCGCTTGAAATTAAAAAAGGCTCTAAATTATTATTAGTAGTATAACCTACTCCAATATTAATTTTGGTCACACTTTTAGATCCTTTTGATGTGGAAGTTGCAATGTTAAAAGTACCTCCAGCAAAATCACCATAAATGTTTGGATTGAATGTTTTGTATACATCAATTACACTCACAATATCGGTTGGAAATAAATCCAACGGAATGATTTTTTTAAACGGATTGTTCGTCGGTGCTGCCAAATCATTAATCAATAAATTATTGTAGCGATCTTCTAAACCTCTTACAAATAAACCTCTCGAACCTACTTTTGTAATTCCTGTAATTTTAGTTAAACCTTCTTCCACATCGCTAATTCCTTTTCGCGACATTTCTTGTGCACCAATACTTTGTTTGATTTCGACTGCCTTTTTTTGTTCTAATAATAATGCTGTTTCTTTTTCTCTGCTTAACGTTTTCTGAATGACAACATCTTCTAATTTATAAGCACCCGAACCGAGGGCTTTATCAATTGTGACTGTTTCTCCTTCGATTACTTTCACAACAACTTCTACATTTTCATAACCAACATAACTAAATTGTAGGGTGTAATTACCTGGAGCAATAGACAAACTGTATTGTCCTTTTTCATCCGTTGTAACACCAGTTGAAGTTCCTTTAATAACTGCATTTGCAAATGCTAGCGGAGCATTATTTGCTTCTTTATCGGTAAGTGTTCCTTTAATAGTTCCTTTATTTTGAGCCATAGAAATGCTACACAATAATAAAGTAAAAAATAAGAATTTGATTTTCATCTGAATGACGTTTTAAATTTGATGCAAAGAAACTACCACAATGTAAAGTCGACGTTACTTGTATTTTATCATTCTGTATTGTAATTATTACCATAACGTTAAGAGATTAAATTATGGTTAAGTCAACCTTTCCTATTTTTATATTCTTATATTTACCATCGCAGAACGTTCAATTTTTGCTCTTATGAAAAAAAAAGAAATTAAGATTTTATTAGTGGATGACGAACACGATATCCTTGAAATTGTGGGTTACAATTTAACACAAGAAGGGTATAAGATAGTTACTGCTAGTAATGGGAAAGAGGCGATTGCTGTTGCGAAAAAAGAGCTTCCTCAACTCATCATAATGGATGTCATGATGCCCGAAATGGACGGAATGGAAGCTTGTGAAAACATCCGAAAAATCCCAGAACTTGCTAATGTTATTATCACTTTTCTTACTGCTAGAAGTGAAGATTATTCACAAGTAGCAGGTTTTGATGCAGGTGCGGATGATTATATTGCAAAACCTATAAAACCGAAGCTTTTAGTAAGTAAAGTCAAAGCGCTTTTACGTCGTTTGAAAAATGACAATACGATATCTGAAACGTTGAATGTAGGTGGCATTGAAATCAACCGTGAAGAATATAAAATAGTAAAAGACGATATCGAAATTGTCCTCCCTAGAAAAGAATTTGAGTTGTTCCATTTATTAGCATCCAAACCCGGAAAAGTATTCAAACGCGAAGAAATTCTTGATAAAGTTTGGGGAAATGACGTGGTAGTAGGCGGACGAACCATCGATGTTCATATCAGAAAACTTCGTGAAAAAATTGGTGATGATTTTTTCAAAACCATAAAAGGAGTCGGATATAAATTTGAAGCGTAATTTTTTATATATTAGTACAGATTTTTACTTCTCAATAGAAGATAAAAACGGAATTCTACAAAATGTCAATAATATTTAAAAAATCCTATCGCTTTGCAGTGATTTCATCGCTTTACATTACCCTTTTTTGTACAGGTTTGATGACGCTTTTATTGTATTTGTATTTTACAATTTCCATACAATTTTGTATTCTTTTTGCTTTGTCAATTTATGTTTTTGCTTTTTTTGTATTGCAATACAGGGTAGAGCATTTTATTTACCGAAGGGTTAAAAAAATATATGATGACGTGTCACTACTCGATTCTACTACCTTTAGGACAGAACACATTACTACCAACATGGCTACTCTTACCAAGGAAGTGAAAAAATTTGCCACAGATAAAAAACTCGAAATAGAAACTTTAAAAGTGCGTGAAGAGTACCGAAGAGAATTTATGGGTAATGTTTCACACGAATTAAAAACACCATTATTTACCGTTCAAGGTTATCTTTCCACCTTACTTGATGGCGCTATGAAAGATAAAGATGTCAGAAAAAAATACCTTGAAAGGGCTGAAAAAGGCGTCGAACGATTGATTTATATTGTAGAAGATTTAGACATGATATCCAAACTCGAAATGGGCGATTTAAATCTCGAATTTTCCAATTTCGATATCGTTGATTTAGTTCAAAATGTATTCGATTTGCTCGAAATGAATGCCGATAAGAAAAACATTATTTTGATGTTTGACAGAAAATATAACTTGCCAATGACTGTTTATGCAGATAAAGAGAAAATCCAACAAGTACTCACGAATTTGGTGATGAACTCGATCAAATACGGAAAAGAAAACGGAACGACTGAAGTCACCATTGAAGATTTAGTAAAAAACAAAATTATTGTTCGTGTCCGCGATAATGGTGAAGGAATTGAAAAACAAAATATCTCACGCCTTTTTGAACGGTTCTACAGAGTAGATAAAAGCGGTTCACGAAGTGAAGGTGGTTCTGGTCTTGGACTCTCAATTGTTAAGCATCTTATTGAAGGACATGATGAAAAAATTTATGTGGAAAGCGAATTTGGCAAAGGATCCGAGTTTTCATTCACCCTTGAAAAGAGTAAATAATTCTGTCCAATTTGCTTCTGATTTTATTTTTGGAAATCCAGGATACAGTTCTACAGAATAAACCGCATCCATTTTAAATCCCTCTTGTTTAGCCATAGGTAAAATCCCTTTTTTAGAATACCTTTCTGCTAGAAATTCTTGTTCAAATTGTCCAGGAGTCGGAATAAAAAAAGCTTTCTTTTCCAACTTAACCAAATCCATTATCGTTGTATAACCCGAACGACAAAGCACTATTTCACTTTCATTAAAGGTTTTTTCGAGTTGTTCGGTTTGCATGAAATTATAAAAAGTGACATTGTTTTTAATTTCAACAGTTTGTTTTGGTTCTATTTTTCCTTTGATGAAAACAACCCGACCTTTATAATATTGTAATTCGGAGATTAACTTTTCCTCCAACATCGTTCGTTGTGGTTCAGGTCCAGACAGAATCACCATTAAGTTGTATACGATTGGTAAATCGAATTTTCGCAACCGACTTAAAACACCAATGTATTTTATGTTAAGATTTGTTTTTTCTAAATGCCCTAATTTTCCAGTTAGATTAATAGATTTATTGGTATCTGGAATCCAACAAACATCAAATTTCCGAATGTAAAATTGATGCATTTTGCTCGAAAGCCAAGTTGTATTCCCTGATAAAACAGTGAGCTGATGCGTCATAAAAACGGAAGGTACTTTTTTGGAGTGAACTCCCATACGGTTGTCGGAAATAATACCATGAATTTTGTATTCAGTAATCCATTTCTCAACTAAGCTATTTTCAGCATGCATAGCCATTAATGTTCTTGGCGTATTTTTTATAAGCTTCCATTTAAAATTAGCTGCTTTTTTAGCATATTCAATGTTATAAGAAGGCAATTCCAATGCAGTTAAATGTTGAAATTCCTTTTTCAACAAAGCCAAAGCCACGCCATCGGAAGCAATTATTGGTGTAAAACCGTTTTCTTCTAAAGCGTTAATAATTGGGATGCATCGTGTAGCATGTCCCAAACCCCAATTCAGTGGTGCAACAAGAATATTTTTACCCATTGTTTATTTTGTTAGTAACATGATGAATTGTTCGGCCAATTTATTTTCGTATTCAAATTGCATTTCTTCTTCATTTACTACAGGATCTGTATCAGTATGTTTGTAGAGTTTCCACTTTTTATTATGGTATTCTAATGCCGTCAGATTTTCAATCCAATCACCAGAGTTTAAATATACAGTTTTTCCTTTTTCGGTTTCAATAAATTCAATTTTTGGTTCGTGAATGTGACCGCAAATCACATAATCGTATTTTTTTTCAATGGCTAAATCGGTGCACACGGTTTCGAAATTAGTGATGAATTTTACTGCCGATTTCACATTGTCTTTTATTTTTTTAGAAAGAGAATACGGTTCTCTTTTAAGCTTAATCAAAATCCAATTCAAAAAACGATTAATTAAAATTAACAAATCATAACCCCAGCCACCCAATTTGGCGAGCCATTTCGCATGACTTATTGATGTGTCAAAAACATCACCGTGAAAGATCCAAGCCTTTTTTCCATCCAAATCAAGTACTAATTTATTGAGTAAACTAATGTTTCCAAGATGTAAATCGGTAAATTTTCTCAAAAACTCGTCGTGATTACCAGCCAAATAATACACTTTTGTTCCTTTCGAACTCAACGAAATAAACTTCTTAATGACTTTTAAATGATTGGAAGGGAAATACGATTTTCTAAATTGCCAAATATCTATTATATCGCCATTTAAGATTAATATTTTTGGCTTTATAGTTGACAAATAGTGTAATAGTTCTTTCGCATGGCATCCAAAAGTTCCTAGATGAATGTCGGATAGTATAACAACTTCTACTTTTCGCTTCTTCAAGATAAATGTTTTTACAAATGAAGTGAATATCTATAGTGTTAAGGTTACTTAAACATTATAAAAACTTTATTAGTGTTGCTGTTTATTTCCTTAATTTTACGCAAAAATTAAATTAGTGGGAAGTAAGAATAAATTAAAACGGTTTAAAGAAAACGAATCATTCGAGAATGTATTTCAACCAACAAGGGAAGAAGTAGTAGGAAATGAATTTCCGTTGAAAGGGAAATGGAATGTCGATTTTTTCAAAAATGAAAATCCAATCATCATCGAATTGGGTTGTGGAAAAGGCGAATATTCTGTTGGATTGGCAGAGCAATTTCCCGACAAAAACTTTGTTGGAATTGATATTAAAGGTGCACGTTTTTGGCGTGGAGCGAAAACAGCTGTTGAAGACGGTTTGCACAACGTCGCTTTCGTTCGAACACAAATCGAATTAATGAATCACATCTTTGCCGAGAACGAAGTCGATGAAATTTGGATTACGTTTCCCGATCCACAAATCAAATATAAACGCACCAAACACCGAATGACCAACTCGGAATTTCTTCAACTCTATAAAAAAATTCTCAAACCCAACGGTATTGTCAATCTTAAAACCGATAGCGAATTCATGCACGGTTATACACTTGGTTTGTTGCATGGCGAAGGACATGAAGTGTTGTATGCCAATCATAATGTCTACAGAAATGAAGGCGCGCCAATAGAAGTAACAGGAATCCAAACATTTTACGAAAAACAATATTTGGAAATAAACAAAGCAATTACGTATATTCGTTTTAAAATCAAATAGATGTCGGTTTTTCTTCCTTTCTTCTTCGGTTTTCTTTCCGCCATTTTGGGAGTTATGCCTCCGGGTATCATTAACATGACCGCAGCAAAAGTCAGTTTATTAGACGGAAGAAAAAGAGCCATGATGTTTGTACTTGGCGCTTTAATTATAGTCTTTTTTCAAACCTATCTTTCGGTCATTTTTGCACAATACATCGACAAGCATAATGAAGTTATTGTTTTGCTCCGAGAAATCGGATTTGTCATTTTTGTCGTTTTAACCATTTACTTTTTAAAGTTTGCGAAAACACCAACTATAAAAGAAGAAGACGCAAAAATAAAGAGCAAACGCAGTCGTTTCATGATGGGAATGATTATTTCGACAATTAACTTTTTCCCTATTCCGTATTACGCCTTGATAACGATAACCTTGGCGTCGTATAACGTTTTTTCGTATGAAACCATTCAAAATTGCAGTTTGATTTTCGGAATTGTAGTTGGCTCCTTTACCGTTTTTTATTTTTATGTTGTGTTCTTTAATAAATTGAAATCGAAAGCCGATTATTTTATAAAAAATATGAACAAGATAATCGGAATTATTACAGGAATAATAGCACTTTTGACCTTGTTTAATATTGTTAAATACTATTATTAAACATCGAAATGAAACCCATCGAAAATGAAAATTTTTTTGAACGTGTCTACGAAATCGCTCGCCTAATTCCACAAGGGAGAGTTACCTCCTATGGAGCTATTGCAAAAGCATTAGGAACTGCTCGTTCGGCACGAATGGTAGGTTGGGCGATGAACGCTTCCCACAATAGAGAAGATGTTCCTGCACATCGAGTAGTAAATCGAATCGGAATGTTATCGGGTAAACACCATTTTGAAGGCGCCAATCTAATGCAACAACTGCTTGAAAACGAAGGGCTAAAGGTGGTCGATAATCAAATTGTCGATTTTAAAAAATACTTTTGGCAGCCAAAAATAGAGTCGTAAAAACTTCCCCCTTTCGACTATATTCCCATAAACATTTTCAATCCTTTACCTATGGTTTGATAAGTTTTCGTATTATCTTTGCAATGCCTATTCAGTTTAAATAAAAGTAATTTTTTTTAAACGGTCATTAAGCATAAATTACAAACAACAAAATGAAGTTAGATAGAAAAGAAATCCTTTCCGCATTAGAAACCATAACGATTGCCGGCGAAGGAAAAAACATGGTCGAAAGCGGTGCCGTTAAAAACGTCATCACATTTGGCGACGAAGTGGTAGTCGATTTAGTACTTACCACTCCAGCCATGCACATAAAAAAGCGCGCAGAAGACGACATCAAAAAATTAATTCACGAGAAATTTTCTCCCGATGCGGTCGTAAAAGTCAATATCAAAGTAGAAGCGCCCGAAAATCCAAATCAAATTAAAGGAAAGGCAATTCCTGGAATAAGCAATATTATTGCTGTAGCTTCCGGAAAAGGAGGCGTAGGAAAATCGACAGTTACCGCCAATTTAGCGGTTACGTTAGCGAAAATGGGATTCAAAGTCGGCGTTCTCGATGCCGATATCTACGGACCAAGTATGCCAATCATGTTCGACGTCGAAAACGAAAAACCTATTTCTATCGAAGTCGATGGCAAATCCAAAATGAAACCTGTCGAAAGCTACGAAGTCAAAATACTGTCTATCGGATTTTTCACCGCACCAAGTCAGGCTGTTATTTGGCGTGGACCCATGGCATCCAAAGCATTGAACCAAATGATTTTCGATGCAGCCTGGGGAGAACTCGATTTTATGTTAATCGATTTACCACCTGGAACTGGCGATATTCACTTGTCAATTATGCAATCACTTCCAATTACAGGAGCCGTTGTAGTCAGCACACCACAAGCCGTTGCCTTAGCCGATGCCAAAAAAGGAGTTTCGATGTTTATGTCCGATGCTATCAACGTTCCTGTTCTGGGAATCATCGAAAATATGGCGTATTTCACGCCTGAAGAATTGCCTAACAATAAATATTATATCTTTGGTAAAGAAGGAGCAAAGAATTTGGCAGCCGATTTACAAGTGCCGTTTTTAGGAGAAGTTCCTCTGGTACAAAGTATTCGTGAAGCAGGTGACTACGGTCGTCCCGCAGCATTGCAAACGGCGTCGCCACTAGAAAAAATTTTCGAAGAAATTGCCCGAAATGTAGTCCAAGAAACCGTTAATCGAAATGAAAATCTTGCACCAACAGAAGCGATAAAAATAACAACAATGGCTGGATGTTCTGCTGTAAATAAAAAATAGATTTTCCGATTGTTCGATTATTGGATTTTTCGAAGTCCAATAATCGAACCATCGAATAATCGAATAATCCAAATTATGACACACGAAGAATTAACGTTAAATATTGAAAAAGCATTACAAGAAATCAGACCTTTTCTGAATTCTGATGGAGGCGATATAAGTTTGGTTTCTATCGAAGATTACAAACATGTAAAAGTGCGTTTTGAAGGAGCATGTACAGGGTGTAGCGTAAACCAGATGACATTGCGTGCAGGTGTCGAAACCACCATTAAAAAGTACGCACCACAAATTGAAACAGTAGTAAATATTGCTTAACGTCATCCTGAGCTTGTCGAAGGATTGGGCGTTACCGCAAAAAAAGCGGTCGGGCTTTCACCTTTATCTTTTATTCCATTGCATTTGCTTTGCCAGTCGCGTAGCTCTAGTCATAAAAGGATATCGGCTCAATCTCTAACGCAACCCAGAGTACCATAGAAAATTCAAACTCAGTAACTCAGCCACTCAGCTACTCAGTAACTATAGAAAAATGATCGAAACAGACATACTAATCATCGGCGCAGGACCAACCGGACTTTTTGCCGTTTTCGAAGCCGGATTATTAAAACTTAAATGCCATATCATCGATGCTTTGCCACAAGTTGGCGGACAGTTATCGGAACTGTATCCTAAAAAACCCATTTACGATATTCCTGGTTTTCCAGAAGTTTTAGCAGGCGATTTGGTATCCAACTTAATGGAACAAATCAAACAATTCCAACCGGGTTTTACGCTAAACGAAAATGCCGAAACCATCGAAAAATTGGCCGACGGAACATTTATCGTTACCACCAACAAAGGAACAAAACATCATGCGAATTCGATTGCAATTGCGGGTGGCTTGGGAAGTTTTGAACCTCGAAAACCAATTCTTGAAGACATCGGTTTCTATGAAGATAAAGGTATAGAATATTTTGTAAAAGACCCTGAATTGTTTCGTAACAAAAAGATTGTGATTGCCGGAGGTGGAGACTCTGCCTTAGATTGGAGTATTTTCTTGGCAGACGTAGCGTCATCGGTAACGTTAATCCACAGAAGAAACGAATTCCGCGGTGCTTTAGATTCGGTAGAAAAATTACAAGAATACAAAAAACTCGGAAAAGTACAAGTCATCACTCCAGCTGAAGTAATCGATTTAAAAGGTTCCGAACATCTTGAATCAATAGATGTCGTTGACGATAAAGGAGCACATCGAAATATCAAAACCGATTATTTTATTCCACTTTTTGGATTGACTCCAAAACTCGGAGCCATCGCCAACTGGGGATTGGAAATAGAAAAGAATGCAATTAAAGTCAACAATGCACTAGATTACCAAACCAATATCGAAGGCATTTATGCCATTGGTGATGTAAACACGTATCCCGGAAAACTAAAACTAATTTTGTGCGGATTTCACGAAGCGACTATAATGTGTCAAAGTGTGTATCAAAGAATGAATCCAGGAAAGAAATACGTACTTAAGTACACCACTGTTTCTGGAGTTGACGGATTTGACGGAACACGAAAAGAAGCAGAAAAAGCAGTAGTTAAATCGATAGAATAATGCCACAAGACATTACCATAAAAATTACCGACCGAAAAGGAGTACAACACGAAGTTCAGGCACCGACCGACATGAACTTAAATGTAATGGAACTCATCCGTATGTACGAACTCGCCGAAGAAGGAACCATTGGTATTTGCGGCGGAATGGCGATGTGTGCTTCTTGTCAGTGTTATGTGTTGAATGACGTATTGCAAACCGAACGCAATGACGATGAAGAAGCCATGTTATCGGAAGCGTATCATGTAAAAGACAACAGTCGATTGGGTTGTCAAATACACATTTCTTCAGCAATTGACGGATTGGAAATTGAAATAGCACCAGAACAATAAATAGCAATCGATAAGAATAAAAAAAGGTAGAGTTATTAACTCTACCTTTTTTGTTTTTTCATAATAAATTTTATTTAAACGCTGGAATCCCAGTAATATCGGCACCTGTAATCAACAAGTGAATATCATGAGTTCCTTCGTAGGTAATTACACTTTCTAAGTTCATGCTGTGACGCATGATCGAGTATTCGCCAGTAATTCCCATTCCGCCCAACATTTGTCGTGCTTCACGAGCAATGTGAATCGCCATATCGACGTTGTTTCTTTTCGCCATCGAGATTTGTGCTGTAGTAGCTTTCCCTTCATTACGCAAAACACCTAAACGCCAAGTTAATAATTGCGCTTTGGTAATTTCGGTAATCATTTCGGCCAATTTCTTTTGTTGTAATTGAAAACTTGCAATCGGTTTATCAAATTGAATACGTTCTTTTGCATAACGCAAAGCCGTATCATAACAATCCATAGCAGCTCCGATGGCTCCCCAGGCGATTCCGTAACGCGCCGAATCCAAACATTGCATTGGCGCACCAAGACCCGATTTACCGGGCATTAAATTTTCTTTAGGGACTTTTACGTTATCAAAAATAAGTTCACCTGTTGCCGAAGCGCGAAGTGACCATTTGTTATGTGTTTCCGGAGTTGTAAAACCTGCCATGCCGCGTTCTACAATCAGTCCGTGAATTCTACCGGATTCGTCTTTTGCCCATACTACAGCAATGTCTGCAAACGGAGCGTTGGATATCCACATTTTAGCACCATTCAACAAATAATGGTCGCCCATGTCTTTGAAGTTGGTGGTCATGCCACTCGGATTCGAACCATGATCGGGTTCCGTTAATCCGAAGCAACCCATGAATTCTCCAGTTGCTAGTTTAGGTAAATACTTTTGACGTTGCTCTTCAGTTCCGAATTTCCATATCGGATACATCACTAATGATGATTGTACCGATGAAGTCGAACGCACACCTGAGTCACCTCTTTCAATTTCCTGCATAATCAAACCGTACGAAATTTGGTCCAATCCGGCACCTCCGTATTCTTCCGGAATGTACGGACCGAATCCGCCAATTTCTCCCAAACCTTTTATAATTTGTTTCGGAAATTCGGCGCGTTGTGCGTAGTCTTCTATAATTGGAGAAACTTCACGTTTCACCCACGCACGGGCAGAATCGCGAACTAATTTGTGTTCGTCGGTTAGTAAATCATCTAAGTTGTAATAATCGGGAGCTTGAAATAAATCTGGTTTCATATATAGGTCATTGCGAGCGCTACGCAGTGAAGCGAAGCAATCTCATTATACTTTAAAATGGAGTTCTTACGAAAACGTTTGCAAAGTTAACAAAACATATTTGAGAATCGATTCAACGGATGTTATTTTTTGAAGCTTTTTCCAGCTTTACACTACAATCTTTTCTTTTTTAAAGAAAAAAAGAAAAGGATTTTCGCTGCAATCTGGGCTAGGGCTCTTGTTTTAAAAAACTAATCCAATTTTTTAAACGCTTTATTTTTCGCCAATAAAAATTCCAAAACTGCTATTTTACTGTTGCTATTTGCAATAGTTTTCGCACTTGGATCGGCATCACAAAACTCCAAAAATCGAAAAATCTCATCGGACTTCAACGCCAATGTTTTGATATAAAAATCTTCCTGAAAATTGTCCTTTACATAGTCTTTAAACTCAATTTGTAGTTTTGGCGGTTTTTTATTTTCGTCTTTCTTTTTGAACAGTTTAATGATATCTTTTCCAATCCGAATGAAATCCATTCCGTTTACAATTTCGCCTGTATACACCGAAGCGTTTACAGGTCGTGTGATTTGTTTTTCGAGTTTGATGAGGTCAATATCGGCTTGAGAAACTTTATATCCGCCGAGCGGTTTTGCTGCGATTTTGACTTCTTCAAGTTCGATTGGTTTTTCAGATAAGGTAATGATGAGCCTGTCGTCAAAATCTTTTTGAGTTACAACAATCTTTCTGTCGATGTGTACTTTGGATATAATATAAAGTTCGTCATTCACTTTTGCCCAAATGGTAAAATTGCCGTTGTTATCGGAACTAGCCACTTTTTTGGTTGTCATGTTCACGATGTCGATATCTTGAAGAGCTGTTGTTTCTGATAAAATTTTTCCGGTAATGCGTTTTTCGGTTTGAGAAAATCCGATGAAGGAAGTAAGGAAAAAGCTTAAGGAAAGTAGCGTTAATTTCAAAATTTAGCATGGTTGGATTACAATGACTAAATTATAGTATTCCTTATTTGTTGAATAATAAAGAATTGTTAATTGTGATTTTTATAGGATTTCGAAAAGAAGTGCTACATCTTCAAATAAAAAGCTGAAGTCAGGGAAATGTGTTCTTCGGTGTATTGATGACGTGAAGTTTCAATGACTAATTCATCAATCGTAATTGCTTTCTCGATTCGGCTGAAAGCCAAAAGACTTCTTTTGATTTCAGTAGTTGGCGTTCCTTTTACACGGGTAATCTTAAATGGAAACAAGTCAAAACCTTTTGCTAAATCAATAAATTTTTCTTCCGAAGCAAATGGAATAATAACAGCAAAAATCCCATTTTCTGAAAGCAATAAATCGGCTGCTTCTATTAATTCTTCAAAAGGTAAAGCATCATTAAATCGTGCTATATCACGTTGTTTATTATCAGTTTTGTAATCTTCGGTATAAAAAGGGGGATTGGAAATAATGATATCGTACTCATCTTCGGGTTCGTCAACAAATTCATCCAAACCGGCGTGAAAACAAAACAATCGGTCTTTCCATGGGGAGTTTTCGAAATTGTCAACGCATTGTTCGTAGGCGTTTTCGTCAATTTCTATCGCGTCGATTTGCTCGGCAGAAGTTCGTTGTGCGAGCATTAAAGACAAAATTCCGGTTCCGGCACCAATATCCAAAACGGAAAACGGATTGTTTTCAATCGGGCACCAAGCACCAAGCAAAACGCCATCGGTACCTACTTTCATAGCGCAGCGGTCTTGTTGAACGGAGAATTGTTTGAATTGGAATTTAGACAACTTAGACTTCTTAGATTATTAGATTTTTAGACTTGTGAAAGATAGAGCCTTAGCCCTGATAGGAGTGGAAATCCTTTTATGCAACGCAGTGAAGCAAAAGATTGTAACGGATAGCAGGAATAGCTTCTAATAATCCAAAGCCGCAGGCGTTTCTAAGAGCGCAGCGTTTCCAAAAATCTAAGAGCGCAGCGAGTCTAAAGATACATTTCGACCAAACCTTCGGGCAAATCCATAATTACCTTTTTGTTTTCGCGGTCAATTTTTACAAGAAATGCATCGATCATTGGAACCAAGATTTCTACATTGCCATTGATCACTTCAAATAAAGGCTGTGCCGACGAATCGTTTATCGAAACAATTTTTCCGAAAACACCCAAACGCACATCTTCGATTTCAAAACCAATGACTTCGTGATAGTAGAATTGGTTTCCAGTAAGTTTCGGGAGCATCGTAAGTGGAAGATAGACTTCGCAGTTCATGATGCTATCGGCTTCTTCTTCGTTGTCGACATCTTCGAATTGCACACGAAGAAAATCGTTTTTATGCAGGGAACTATTTTTAATAAAAAATGGAACCAGGTTTTTGTTGAATTCAACAAAAACTGATTCCATATTCTCATATAACTCGGGTTCGTCTGTATCTAAATACAATAAGACTTCCCCTTTGAAACTAAATTTTTTAGCGATTTTGCCAAGATAGAAACAATCTTCTTTACGCATTATCGCAGTTTATTACGCTTCTTTTTCTTCGCTAGCTTCTTCAGCAGCTGGAGCTTCTTCTGTAGCTGGAGCTTCATCAGCAACCGCTTCTACTTCTGGAGCTTCTTCTACTTCGGCAACCACTTCTTCTGTTGCAACTTCTGCAGCTGGAGTTTCTTCTACTTCAGCAACTACTTCTTCAGTAGCTGTTTCAACTTCTGGAGTTTCAGTAGCTTCGGTAACAACTTCTTCTGTAGTTTCTTCAACAACTTCTGGAGCAGCTTCAACTGCTACTTCTTCTTCAACAACTTCAGCTGGAGCGTTAGCCGCTTCTTCTGCTTTAGCAACACGTTTTTCATTCGCCGCTTTTTCTGCTTTTAAAGCTTTCGCTTTCGCATCTTGTTGTTTTTTAGATAAACCATCTTTCTTAGCATCCACTGCATTGGTTTTATCTTCTAACCATTTTGCTAATTTAGCATCCGCTTGTTCTTGCGTTAGCGCCCCTTTGCGAATTCCACCATCTAAATGATGTTTCAACAACGCTCCTTTGTACGAAAGAATTGCTCTTGCAGTATCAGTTGGTTGTGCACCATTGTGCAACCATTGTACCGCTTGGTCAAGGTTTAAATCAATAGTTGCTGGATTGGTGTTTGGATTGTAAGTTCCTAATTTTTCAAGGTATTTACCATCTCTTTTTGAGCGAGCATCAGCTGCTACGATCCAGTAAAAAGGTTTTTGTTTTTTACCGTGTCTTTGTAATCTAATTTTTACTGACATAATCTTTTGATTAATTTGAGGTACTCGACCTCGGTTATTTTAAGGGTGCAAATATACAAAACTTTTTGAATCAAACTAATGCGTATTGAAAAAACATATTATTTTTGGTTTTTAGTTAAAATTCTATGATAATTCATTAAAAAAACTATTTTTGTGTCTGTAAATTTATTTTAAAAATGAAAAAATTAGTTTCTATTTTCGTTCTGTTAATTGTTTTTTGTGGATGTAGCAATGAGGTAACTACCAATACGCCAGGGTTTCAAGCATTTAAAGACGATACGTTATGGCGTGCTATTGATGTGAAAGCATATGTTTCACTAGATGGACATGTAAGAATTTTAGCAATGGCAGAAAATGAACAAGTCGAAATAAACATGTCGAGTACCAATGTTGGGACTTATTATTTTGCTTCTGTGGATGATGAAAATACAGCTGAATATAATGTATCCTATAACGGTGACTTTTTACATTATTTAACGTATGATCTTAACGGGCCCGTTTTAAATATAAACAATCCTGTGCTTATTGCCGGAACGAATTATTCAGAAGGTTTTAATGTGTCTACCAATTCTTTAAGTGGAGGTAGCGGAATGACAGTTGATACCAGTGTTAGCGACGACGGATATGTAACAGGAGTTTTAATCAATTCAAATGGATCTGGTTATGAAGCTGGTGATATTATCACTATTAGTGGAGGTGATAATAATGCGAAATTTAAAATTTTAAGTGTAATAGAAATAACAGATAATAGCAACAGTACTATAACAGGAACGTTCAGATTTACTGCAAAAAATGCATTCCCTAACCCAACAGTGAATGAATTAGTGAGTTTTCAATACGGTGCGTTTTATCAGCTTCCGCTGCAACCGGAACTATAATTTATAATCCTTTAGAACCTAATTAAAAGAAATAAGTAAGAAATCCATTTTATTTTAATAATAAAATGCTATTTCATAGTTGATTAGGTTTTAATTACCTACCTTTGAGGTCAATTTTAAAAATTACATATGAATATTTTTGTTGGAAGTCTTCCATTCAGTATTGAGGAAGCAGATTTAAGAGAGTCTTTTGAGGCTTATGGAACAGTTGACTCTGTTAAAATTATAACTGATAAATTTACTGGAAGAAGTAAAGGATTTGGTTTTGTTGAAATGTCTAATGACGAAGAAGCTCAAAAAGCTATCGACGAATTAAACGGAGCAACAGTAGATGGTCGTACGATTGTAGTTAACAAGTCTGAGCCAAAACCAGAAGGAGAAAGAAGAAGCTTTAACAACAACCGTTCAGGTGGTGGTGGTTACGGTGGAGGCGGAAATTCTCGTGGTGGTGGAAGCTATAACGATAGAAACAGCGGTGGAAACAGAGGCGGATACTAATTATCTCTTTGTTTAAAAAATGTAAAGCCATTCCTTAGGAGTGGCTTTTTTTTATGTTTATTTTTCTTTTGTTAATAACTAAAATTGACATTTTGTTTCTTAAAATGTACTTTTGAAAGTGTTTAACTTATGCCGTTTGGCTCACTTCTAATGCCTACTCAATGTACTTAATATTCGATACCGAAACCACAGGTTTACCTAGAAGTTGGGCGGCTCCAATTACAAACACCGATAACTGGCCACGATGTATACAAATTGCTTGGCAATTGCATGACGAGATGGGAATGGTTATCGAACATCAAGATTATTTAATCAAACCAGAAGGATTTAATATTCCTTTTGACGCTGAAAGAATTCACGGCATCTCCACCGAATTAGCCGAAAGTCAAGGTGTTTCTTTACTGGAAGTTTTAGAAAAATTCAATACTGCTTTATCAAAAGCCAAGTTTATTGTGGGTCAAAATCTCGGATTTGATGTTAATATAATGGGATGTGAATTCTATAGAATGGGAGTTACATCACCAATGAGTTCCATGCCAATTCTCGACACTTGTACCGAAGTAACAGCATCACTACTAAAATTACCAGGTGGACGCGGTGGAAAATTCAAATTACCAACACTAACCGAATTACACAATTATCTTTTTGGCGTTCGTTTCTCTGAAGCCCATAACGCAACAGCCGATGTCGAGGCAACAACCCGTTGTTTTTTCGAATTGGTTCGAAAAGAGCATTTTACAACTGCAGAGCTTCAAGTTACTTCTGATTATTTCCAAGATTTTCAAAATAAAAATCCGAGAGAAATTCAACCTATCGGATTAAGACACATCAATTTAAAAGAAGAGTCCGCTAAAATTCGGCAGCAATTAGGCGATAAACAAACGGCTCCAATCTCCAAACAAGAACTCTCCGACAACAAACAAATATTAATTGACACCGATTTTGTTCACTTGCACAATCATACGCAATTTTCGGTTTTGCAATCTACTATTAGTGTCGCTTCGTTAGTGAAAGCCACTGTTGAACAAAAAATGAAGGCTGTTGCTATTACCGATCACGCCAACTTAATGGGTGCTTTTCATTTTGTTCGCGATATTTTATACCATAATAAAACTGCCGAAACTAAAAATAAGGAAGCGGAAGAAAAAGGAGTTGCGCCGTCAGAAACCATATTAAAACCAATTGTAGGATGTGAATTTTTTGTTTGTGAAGACCATAAAAACAAATCGGTAAAAGACAATGGGTACCAAATAGTATTCTTAGCCAAAACCAAAAAAGGCTATCACAATCTAGCCAAAATGTCTTCCATTGCACACACAGAAGGCTTTTATTATGTACCAAGGATTGATAAAAAAATTATTCAAAAGTACAAAGAAGATCTGATTGTTTTGTCGGGAAATCTCTATGGGGAAATCCCAAGCAAGATTTTAAACATCGGCGAAAACCAAGCTGAGGAAGCATTACTTTGGTGGAAATCAGAATTCAATGACG
This sequence comes from Flavobacteriales bacterium, assembly GCA_031387085.1. Taxonomy (GTDB): domain Bacteria; phylum Bacteroidota; class Bacteroidia; order Flavobacteriales; family Flavobacteriaceae; genus Flavobacterium. The sequence goes on from JANNCY010000217.1 coordinate 25,518, forward strand.
ATTTCTACATCGAAGTCATGCGACACAATCAAGAAGATGAAAATCGGGTTAACGAGGTATTGGTTTCCTTTGCAAAAAAGCATGAGGTGAAAATCGTGGCTTCCAACAATACGTTTTACATCGATAAAGACAACGCCAACGCACACGACATTTTACTGTGTGTTCGCGATGGCGAAAAACAAACCACTCCAATTGGTCGTGGCCGCGGTTATCGTTACGGATTACCTAATCAGGAATATTATTTCAAGTCGGGCGAGGAAATGAAAAAACTCTTTACCGATTTGCCCGAAGCCATTTCCAATACGGTAGAAATTGTCGATAAGATAGAAATCTACAATTTAGCCCGAGAAGTATTGCTTCCGAAATTTGCAATACCAAATGATTTTTTAGTTGCAGAAGATGAATCGGATGCCGGTAAAAGAGGTGAAAATAATTACCTGAAACATTTAACTTTTGAAGGAGCTAAAAGGCGTTATTCAGAAATTACACCAGAAGTTCGGGAGCGTATCGATTTCGAACTTCAAACTATTGAAAATTCTGGTTATCCAGGGTATTTTTTAATTGTTCAGGATTTTATAGCAGCTGCAAGAGGAATGGGAGTTTCGGTGGGTCCAGGTCGTGGTTCTGCCGCAGGTTCTGTGGTAGCCTATTGTTTGGGAATTACAAACATTGATCCGCTTTTATACAACTTACTTTTTGAGCGTTTCTTAAATCCAGACCGAGTTTCATTACCCGATATCGACATCGATTTTGACGATGAAGGAAGAAGTAAAGTAATGGATTATGTTATCAATAAATACGGTTCCAAACAAGTAGCACAAATTATAACTTACGGAACCATGGCGGCCAAATCGGCGATTCGTGACACCGCCAGAGTTTTGGATTTGCCTTTGTTTGAAGCCGATAAAATCGCTAAATTGATTCCGGGATTGATTCCCTCAAAATGGAGTTTAGCACGTTTTTTAAAAGAAACAGAAGGCGAATTTAAAAAAGTACTTCGCCCAGAAGATTTTGATAATATAAAAGAGTTAATCGGACTTTCGAAAGAAAGTAATTTGGGAGGTGAAACCATTCTTCAAGCGCAAGTTTTAGAAGGAAACTTAAGAAATACGGGTATTCACGCATGTGGGGTAATCATCACGCCAAGCGATATTACCAATTTCGTTCCGGTTGCAACAGCAAAAGATTCCGATTTATATGTTACCCAATTTGATAACTCGGTAGTAGAAAGTGCGGGTTTATTAAAAATGGATTTCTTGGGATTGAAAACCCTGACTTTAATTAAAGATACCGTCAAATTAGTAAAATACAGAACGGGTAAAGATATCGATCCCGATGCTTTTCCTATTGATGATGTGAAAACGTATGAGCTTTTTCAACGCGGCGAAACTGTTGGAATTTTTCAGTATGAAAGTGCCGGAATGCAGAAGTATCTTCGCGAATTAAAGCCAACAGTTTTTAATGATTTAATTGCTATGAATGCGTTGTATCGTCCGGGACCAATTGCGTATATTCCTAGTTTTATCAAACGAAAAAATGGAGAAGAGACTATAGAGTATGACTTGGATGTTTGTGAAGAATTATTAAAAGACACCTACGGAATCACTGTTTATCAAGAACAAGTTATGCTTTTGTCTCAAAAGTTAGCCGATTTTTCTAAAGGTGATGCCGACGTTTTGCGTAAAGCAATGGGGAAAAAACAACGGGATGTACTCGATAAAATGAAACCTAAATTCATTGCACAAGCGGCTTCAAAAGGGCATCCAGAAGATAAATTGGAAAAAATTTGGAAAGACTGGGAAGCGTTTGCCGAATATGCTTTTAACAAATCACACTCGACTTGCTATGCTTGGATTGCGTATCAAACCGCGTATTTAAAAGCGAATTATCCAGCCGAATATATGGCAGCCGTGTTATCCAATAACATGAGCGATATCAAGCAAGTTTCTTTCTTTATGGAAGAATGCAAACGCATGGGATTGAAAGTATTGGGTCCGGATGTCAATGAGAGTTTTTACAAGTTTACAGTAAACGACGATTACGCAGTTCGATTCGGAATTGGCGCTGTAAAAGGTGTCGGAATTGGCGCCGTTCAAACCATCGTTGAGAACCGAAAAGACAGCAACTACAAATCTATTTTTGATTTAGCCAAACGCATCGACCTAAGAGCCGCCAACAAAAAAGCCATTGAAAATTTAGCTTTGGCTGGTGGATTTGATTCCTTCTCAGGAACTACTCGTGCACAATATTTTCATGATGACGGTGACGGAATTACCTTTTTGGAAAAAGCAATGCGGTATGGAGCCAAGTTTCAGGAAAATGAAAACTCCGCACAAGTGAGTTTGTTCGGAGAAAGTAGCGATGTGCAAATTGCTGAACCTATAGTTCCTCCCTGCGAAGATTGGAGCACGATGGAAAAATTAGCAAAAGAAAAAGAAGTTGTCGGAATATACATCTCGGGTCATCCGCTTGACGATTATCGATTTGAGATGAAATATTTTTGCAATGCCAAATTGGAAGCTTTAAAAAATTTAGAACAACACCTTAATAAAACGCTTTCTTTTGGCGGAATCATCACCAACGTACAACATAAAACCGCAAAAAATGGTAAAGGCTGGGGCTCTTTTGTTTTAGAAGGATATGACGAAAGTTTCGAATTCCGAATTTTTGGAGAAGACTATTTAAAGTTCCGGCATTTTCTAATTCAAAATAATTTTACCTATTTGAAAGTTTTGATAAAAGACGGTTGGCTCAATCAAGAAGGTAAAAAAGGAGAGCCGAGAATGCAGTTTCAATTGGTGCAATATTTACAAGATGTGTTGCCAACGTTTGCGAAAAAGTTAATTATCCGTATGGATATTATGGATTTGCAGCAGCATTTAATTCAACAATTAAGCGAAATCTTTAAAGTCAATAAAGGCGATAACCAAGTTTCATTTGAGGTGATGGAAATCGAAACTATAAAAAAACAAGCGGAGATCATAGTTCCATTAATTACAGAATCGGAAGTTAATTTAGATGTTGAAACTGAAAGTATATTAGAGGATGATACCGAAATTACCCTTCCAACCACTACCGATGAAATTAAAATAATTACTTCCGTAACCTTGCCAAGTAGAAAATTAAAAATTAAAATATCGAATGAATTGTTGCAAGAATTAGAGAAGATGCAAATTAATTTTAAACTAAACTAAAAGTAAACTAGCCGACATAACGATGGTTTATTAGACATTAAATTTGTTAAAATTTAAATCAATCCGTATGAAAAAGATTATTTTGTTATTGTTTTGTATTTCTTCCATTGCGTATGCACAAATTGCCGATGCACCAGAAAATATAAGTCCGTTGTTAATTGGCGAGAAAATCCCAAATGTACAACTTCAGGATGTTAATGATAAGCCTATCGAAACCAATGTTATTTTTGCTAAAAAAACAGTTTTAATCGTGTATCGCGGTGGCTGGTGTCCCTATTGTAATTCTCAGTTATCGGATATGCAAGAAATAGAAAAACAGATTTTGGATTTAGGGTATCAAATAATTGCGATAAGTCCCGATGCGCCAAAGTTTTTAAAAGCCACTTTAGAAAAAGACAAATTAAATTATTCGTTGTATTCTGACAGCGAAGGAAAGTTTGCACAAGCGATTGGAGTTGCTTTTAAAAAAGACAAACCAAAACTAGATAAATACTCAGAAGGTAAAAACCCTGGATTTCTTCCAGTTCCTACGGTTTATGTTTTAAACAATAAGAGAGAAATAGAATTTTTGTATATCAATCCAAATTATGCGGAAAGGTTAAAAGGAAATTTGCTTTTGGCAGTGTTAAAAAATCTATAAATCACTTTTAAGAATACGTTGATAACTAAAACTAATTTTGATTTACAAATTAAAGCGAAATAATTGCTTAAATTTGTCCTCTAAATTAGAAATTTAAATAAAGAAAATATGGCATTAGCAATAACAGATGCTACTTTTGACGAAGTAGTTTTAAAATCAGACAAACCAGTTGTAGTTGATTTTTGGGCGGCTTGGTGCGGACCATGTAGAATGGTTGGACCAGTTATCGACGAAATTGCAACAGAATACGAAGGAAAAGCAACAGTTGGTAAAGTGGATGTAGATGCAAATCAAGAATTTGCAGCAAAATATGGAGTTAGGAATATTCCAACTGTACTGGTTTTTCAAAACGGTGAAGTTGTAAATCGTCAAGTTGGCGTGGCTCCAAAACAAACTTATGCTGATCATTTGACAGCACTTTTGTAAAAAATATTACTTTATTTAAAAAAAGGTTTGGCTTAATCGTCAAACCTTTTTTTGTTGATAACTAAACTTGAAAATTAAAAGTCTAAAACGTATTTTTGAGGCAATATGTATTTTAGAATCATTGATTAATTTCGTAAATCTAAAATCGTAAATCTAAAATCAAAATATGTACTTAATTTTCGATACCGAAACCACAGGATTACCAAAACGTTGGGGTGCACCAATTTCTGACACCGACAACTG
>JANNCY010000228.1:0-5530 GCA_031387085.1 Flavobacteriales bacterium
TTTGTAAAAGTTATTGCTCAAAAAATAGACAAAATTCCTGATGGTTTACCTGGTGCAGGATCCAACGCATGGCTATTTGTTGATGAAATTATGGTAGAATAAAATATGGCAAATCGTAGAAATTTTATTAAAACGGCTGCAGTAGGTGCTGTTGCTTTAGCACTTAATTCTTTTAAAGAAAAGGATGATGAACCAATTATCGCTTCGAAAAAAGTCAATAAGCCCATCGTTATTTCCACATGGAATTTTGGTGTACAAGCCAATGGAGCGGCATGGGAAATTTTAAAGAATAACGGAAGAGCACTCGATGCTGTTGAAGCTGGAGTGAAAATTCCCGAAGGCGATCCCAACGAAAGAAGTGTTGGTTATGGCGGAAGACCAGACAGAGACGGACGAGTAACACTCGATGCTTGTATTATGGATGAGTTATCCAATATAGGTTCAGTGGCGTGTTTAGAATACATCAAACATCCCATTTCTGTTGCGCGTGCTGTAATGGAAAAAACACCTCATGTCATGTTAGTCGGACATGGCGCTTTACAATTTGCATTGTCACAAGGATTTATAAAGGAGAATTTATTGGTTGAAGCTTCCGAAAAGGAGTGGAAAGAATGGCTCAAAACGAGTCAGTATAAACCGATTGCTAATATCGAAAACCACGATACTATTGGTATGATTGCTTTGGATGATCACGGAAATCTTTCAGGTGCTTGTACGACAAGTGGCATGGCTTTTAAAATGCACGGTCGTGTTGGCGACTCACCGATTATTGGCGCGGGATTGTACGTCGATAATGAAATTGGAGCTGCAACGGCAACAGGTCACGGCGAAGAAGTCATCAGAATTGCAGGTTGTCATTTGGTGGTTGAATTGATGCGTCAAGGGAAGTCACCACAAAAGGCATGTGAAGAAGCTGTTAGCAGAATTGTGAAACTGACTAAAAACCGAAATAAAAATCTCAAAGATATACAAGTCGGATTTATCGCTTTGAACAAAAAAGGGGAATATGGTGCGTATTGCATTCAAGGCGGATTCAATTATGCTGTAAATGATAATTCGGGAAATAAATTAATTAATTCCGATTACTTTTTAAAATAATGGCACAACTCGAAATTGCTTGTTTTAATTTAGATTCAGCACTCATTGCCCAAGAAAATGATGTCGATAGAATAGAACTTTGCGACGGTTTTGAAGTCGGTGGAATAACACCAAATATCGAAACTACAAGCATTGCAAGAGCTGCTTTAAAAATAGATCTAATTGTAATGATACGTCCTCGAGGCGGAAATTTTGTATATTCTGATGAAGAGTTTACAGAAATGAAAGCAACAATTCAAGAGTATAAAAAACTAAATGTAGACGGATTTGTTTTCGGAATCCTAAACGAAAATGCCACAATCAATTCACTGCAAAATTCGGAGTTAGTAAAGTTAGCAGCTCCTTTTCCTTGTACTTTTCATCGTGCTTTTGATGAAGTTATTGATGCTTTTCAAGCGTTGGAATCAGTTATTGAATGTGGTTTTCAGACGATTCTTACTTCAGGTCAATCCCCTAATGTAATGGATGGCTCCTATCGATTGGCCGAATTAGTTTCAAAAGCCTACAATCGAATTGCAATAATGCCCGGTGGTGGATTACGATCTTTCAACATCGAAGTCATCCAACAAAAGACCAAAGCCAATTGGTTTCATTCTTCTGCTATTACAGAAGGAAATCAAACCGCAAATGCTAACGAAATCAAGGCTTTAAAATCCAATCTAAAATGAAAAACAAAGTATTGAAATTGGCGGCATTTTTTTTATTACCAATAATGGTATTATCACAAAACACCAATCGCAATCTTAATTCAGAAAAATGGAGTTTCAAAAAAACAACCGACTCCAATTGGCTTTCTGCTAAAATACCCGGAACTGTTCATACCGATTTATTATCCAGCAAAGTTATTCCAGATCCCTTTTTCGGAACCAATGAAAAACAATTGCAATGGATTGAAAATGAAGATTGGGAATACCAAACTACTTTTTCAATTTCTAAATTAGAATTAGCGAATCAAAATTGTATTTTACAGTTCGACGGATTGGATACGTATGCAGAAGTCTTTCTCAACGGAAATAAAATTTTGGATGCGGATAACATGTTCCGAACATGGAAAGTGGAGGTGAAAAGTAAATTGAAATTGGGACAAAATAATTTACGGATTGTTTTCGCTTCAGCAGTAAAAATTGGCAAAGAAGCGGCTAAGAAATTACCTTATGTTTTGCCAGGAGATGAAAAAATATTTACCAGAAAAGCGCAGTATCAATACGGTTGGGATTGGGGACCACGATTTGTAACTGCCGGAATTTGGAAAAAAGTACAATTGCATTTTTGGAATACAGCTACGATTTCTAATGTAAAATACAATCAAAAAAAACTAACAGCGGCTGTTGCCGAATTGGAATTTATCGTTGCAATAAAAAGTACGAAAACCGGAAAGTTTCAACTAAAAATAAACGATAAAATAGAAACGGTTTCATTACAAAAAGGGAAAAATAAAATAACAGTACGGTATCAAATAGAAAATCCAAAATTATGGTGGACCAACGGATTAGGAGAAGCCAATTTGTATCCGATTGTAATTGAACTTTTCCAAAATAAAAAATCAATTGCGCAGAGCAAACTCGATATTGGATTGCGAACTATCGAATTGATTCAGGAGAAAGATGCAATAGGAAATAGTTTTTATTTTAAATTAAATGGTGTTCCTGTTTTTATGAAAGGGGCGAACTACATTCCACCCGATAGTTTTTTACAAAGAGATAATGATTCAGTATACAAAACTATTGTAAAAAATGCCGTTGCTGCGAACATGAACATGTTACGGGTTTGGGGTGGTGGCGTTTATGCTGACGATACTTTTTATGATGAATGTGATAAAAACGGAATTTTAGTCTGGCAAGATTTTATGTTTGCCTGTGCCATGTATCCAGGTGATGCAGCTTTTTTGGATAATGTGAAAAACGAAGTTATTGATAATGTGACTCGTCTTCAAAATCATACCTGCATTGCTTTATGGTGTGGGAATAACGAAAGTGACGAAGGATGGCACAATTGGGGTTGGCAGAAACAATACAATTACTCAACTGCTCAAGAAGCAAGTATTTGGAAGGATTACGAAAAAGTATTCCACGAATTGATTCCGAAAACATTAGACAGTTTACTTTCTCCAACAGAAAATCGGTATTGGCCATCATCACCATCAATTGGTTGGGGAAAAAAGGAAAGTTTAACGCAAGGTGATTCTCATTATTGGGGCGTTTGGTGGGGAATGGAACCTTTTGAAATGTATGAGAAAAAAGTCGGACGGTTTATGAGCGAGTATGGTTTTCAAGGGATGCCTAGTTTGGATACTTTTAAAACATTTGCAAAGGAAGAAGATTTGAATCTAAATTCTGAAGCTGTAAAAAACCATCAAAAGCATCCAACAGGTTATCCAACCATTCAAACTTATATGGAAAGGGATTATAAAGTCCCAAGTGCTTTTGAAGATTATAGTTATGTTTCTCAATTGCTTCAAGCAGAAGGCATGAAAACTGCTATTGAAGCACATCGTAGAGCCAAACCCAATTGCATGGGAACATTGTATTGGCAGCTTAACGATTGTTGGCCGGCAACATCATGGAGTTCGGTAGATTATTATGGCAATTGGAAGGCGTTTCATTATCAAGCGAAACGAAGTTTTGAAAACCTTTTGATTTCAGTAATAGTAGAAAAAGAAATTTATAAAGTGTATGTAATTAATGATGATTTAAAAGCGTATGATGGAAAATTATTTTTGGAGTTGTTACGTTTTGATGGTCAAAAATTGTGGGAAGCTACAAAAGGTATACGTGTTATCGAAATTTCAAGTGGCGTATATTTTGAAATCGCTAAAAGTGATTTAAAATCTTTTTTATTGCAAGAGGTTGTGCTATCAGTATCATTTAAATCGAACAGTAAGGAAGTAAAAACGTCGTACTGTTTTGTAAAACCAAAAACGATGCAATTAACTAAACCTAAAATCCAGATTAAAATGTTAGATGAATTTACTATTGAGGTAACTTCGGATGTGTTGGCAAAAAATGTTTTTCTAACTTCAAAAGAAAACACTTTTTTTAGCGACAATTATTTTGATGTATTACCTAATCAATCTGTAAGAGTGACATTGTCAAAACCTGTTGATAATATTCAAATAAAATCGCTGTTTGATACTTTGGAATAAGTTGAACGCTTCCTAATTTAGACTCTGTTTTTTGTATTTTCAATCGCTGGTTGTTTTTATTGTTTTTCTTATTGTATCAGCTCAATAATTTTGACTTCATTGCAGTGCTTACACCATTTGACTGTTGAATTTACGGGAATAAATTTGATTTTAATTTTGTCATTTCGACGAAGGAGAAATCACATAATCTGAGTCTCTTGATGCGATTTCTCCTTCGTCCAAATGACAAATAGATGCTATTTTTTGCGGTAAAGACAAAGATAAAATAGTATTATATAATTGATTTTGATGTTTCATTTACTGCTTTTGTAGTTTGAATTAGGGATTGTTATAAATAAAAAAAGGTTGCCATTTCTGACAACCTTTTTTAGTATAATTAATTTTAAAACTAATTTCTCTTAATCACTTTGATTATTTTATCTCTTCCTTCTGAAGTTACTTTTACAAAATAAGTAGCTTCTGCTAATGGAGATAAATCAATTTGAACTTCTGTTTCATTTGTTTTTTTCTTCATCACTTCTTGTCCTAATAAATTAAATACTTGGATATCTGAAATCACTTTAGTATATACAATATTCAAAATTGACGAAGTTGGATTTGGATAGAAACTAAAGTTTAAGTTATCAAATTCTTCATTTCCTAATGTTACAGAAACAAGAACCGCAAACGGTGTACTTCTACAACCTCCTACAACATTTACAGCCCAATAAGTTGAACCATTTGTTATAACAGTTGTTGATGGTAATGGATTTGTACCTGTTTGAGCATTTGCTAATGAAGCATACCATATTACACCCGCTGGACTAACCACAAGATTAGCGATAGTAGCATTATTTAAGTTTACAACACTAAAAGATTGCGAAGCACTTCCTGTTGGAGTAGGAGCAGTATTGATTGTTAAATTCAACGTAGCTGTGTTACAAGCTGTAACTACAGTAACACCTGTTTGAGCAGTTGTGTATGTTACTCCATTTGCAGGCCAAGTATACGAAGCACCAGCACAGATAGAAGTAGTTACACTTCCAGTAGTTGTAAGTGGCGTTATAGTTAAATTCAACGTAGCCGTATTACAAGCTGTAACTACAGTAACACCTGTTTGAGCAGTTGTGTATGTTACGCCATTTGCAGGCCAAGTATACGAAGCACCAGCACAGATAGAAGTGGTTACACTTCCAGTAGTTGTAAGTGGCGTTATAGTTAAATTCAACGTAGCTGTATTACAAGCTGTAACTACAGTAACACCTGTTTGAGCAGTTGTGTATGTTACGCCATTTGCAGGCCAAGTATACG
>JANNCY010000009.1:0-10430 GCA_031387085.1 Flavobacteriales bacterium
TCGTTTTCGTTTGGTAAATAAGTTGGTTCAGTTTGTAAAACTGAAATAATACCCGCTAAATGCTGAATTTGTTGGTCGTAAGATTGCTGACTTGTTGAAATTGTGTTTGGAGCTGGTGCGCCTGGGTCGCTTGGCGTTTCAACTGCTTTCGCTCTGACACCTTGCATTTTTTTGTTGAATGCTTTTGCATCTGCAATTTTTTCGGATGTTGCATCGGTGGTTTGTAATGCGTTTATTAATCTTGTTGATAACGATTTTAAATCTTTAAAAGCAATAACTCGCTCGTTAACTTTGTTGTTGTAAGCTGTGTTTTTAGTAACAACATCGGCTAAACTACTTTGTGATGCTGTGTACAAAGCGTTAAGTTGTGGCAACTTTAGTGCGTTTTTGTTTGGGTTGTATGTTGCTCCGTAACCTGTTACGAATGAAATTAAATCTTGGAAATTTGCAACGTTTTTTGCGTGTCCTGTTTCTGATGTTGATGCCATATTTTTAAGGTTTTAAGTTGTTAGATTTATCAAAAATATAAAAAAATATTTTTGTAAGATTTATTTCCTAACGATTTAATTTAAAATCGTAAATAGCGTGTTGCGTTTACTCGAATTCCAAATCTGAATTCGTCGAATTGATTTTGTGTTTTTGTGAGAATGGTTTGTGTGCCGTTTAATTTATGATGTGCATATTCAATATGAAAATTGATTAATTTGTTTGTATATGGTAAGTTATAATTGATGCCTAATTTTATGGCTTGTTCTGTTGCACTTTCTATTTGATTATTTAGTGCAACTAAATCATATCGTATGAATGGAACTAAATCGCCCGTTTTTTTGTTGTCAAAAACTTGAAATTGTATTTGTCCGTAACCGCCTGAAATATTTAAGTTTTGGTTGGAGTAATTGGAATATATTGCTTCATATTCTAGTGTGTAATAATGACTTCCGATTTTGTTTGTATAATCTGCATTGTTTTCAAATGTTAGTTTGTTTCCGGTTGCTAATGTATTGCCAAGATTTTCATTGTTTATTGCCGAAAGTAGCGTGAAACTTTTGTTATTTATGTTGCATGTATGGTCGATTGCCAAACCGATATTTAGTTTTTCAACACTTTTATTGTTAGGTTGAATTAGTGATTGTGTTACTTTGATTGCTAAAGCATTCCAGAATTGAAAACTTGGTTGGTCTTGATTGAGCGAACCCCGATTGTCTTGCATTGATGCTTGTAAAAATGTTTTTTTACTGACTTGTGATTGAATTTGAAATCCCCATTGTGTGCCGAAACTATTTGTGCTTCCATGTTGTTCTAGTATTAAACTTCGGTTTATTGTTGGAAGATTACCCGACGACAAATTATCTTCTCGTGAAAGTATGCTAGTGTTTTCTCCAAACAATATTCTGAATTTATTTGGGTCATTTGCATTTTGAAAAGTAACAAATAAGTTTTCCCAAATTTTGAAGCGTTTGCTGTCTTGAAAGAAATTGTTATCTGTAAAATCGACTTCGTAAAATACCGTGGAACGGTATTTCTTTCCTTTTATTTTGAATGGATAACTTGGTAATTGAAATTCCATTCCTTGCCTAACTCTTCGCCAAACAGGAAGTTGATTTGGTGAAAATAATCTTTCGGCAAATGCCCAAGTTGTCCATTGAAAATCATTTTTCTTGTACTGTAAACCTGCATCGGGATTGTAATTAAAATGTTTGATACTGTCATTTTGTGCTATTGAACTAATGAAACACAAGAGAAACAGTGATAAATATAAATTCTTCATTATGCTTTTTTAGAGTTAATGTGGAATTTATATCTCATAAAACTAGCCCCGATTAAAACAATTAGACAAATTTCGGATACTAATTTCTCGGTATCAAAAATATCGACAGGGCGGTTTTTTAATTGCGAGTCCATTACTATTCCGTGGATTACAAATAGCATTGCCGTACCATAAGAAATAAGGTGTATGTTTTTCCAAGTGCGAAAACTCATTTTATCTCTCACTATTTTTTGTGTTGTTATTATAACCGTAATTATCGCAAACATTGAAAGTGTTCCAAAGGCAACAAATATTTTTTGTGTTGGTGCGTTGATTGGGAAAATAATGTCGATAAATTTGAATTTTGTTGAAGCATCAAATAGTAGTAATGTTGGATGCAGAATGACTAAAAATAAAGCGAAGTATGCTGTCCAATTATGAAAATTGAACAAATTAATGTTTTTTATTTTTTTGGGGAGCGTTTTCCAATACGTTTGACGTTTGTAGTTTGTGCTTAACAACATTCCTAAAAGAAAGTTGAAAGTTAGTACGACTGTAGCGACTAATCCTGTAAACGAGGAAAGGTCTAAAAATGATATGTTTAGCATTTTAGTGTAATTTGATATTTTAAATAAAATAGAATGTTTTGTCACATAATTTATGTAACAGTAATTTCATTTATAATATCAAATTAATAGTGAAGAGTGAAGAATGTAAAGCCTTTCGGGCGGTTCTGAATATTTATTATGATTGTAATTTGCTACATTTTCAGAAATGTATTTTTGAGTAAAAACTATTTCTGGTGTTGCGAAAAATAAAGTATTATTTAATTGTTTTTGAGATTCGATTTTTGTTTTTCTTATATCTAGAGTAGAATGATAGATATAAATATGCGTTTCATTTTGAAAATTTTGCTTTTCTTCAATGTCTGAAAATTCAAATACTGTGTTTAAATAACAGCAAGAAATTAGAGAAAAGAAAAGTATTTTTAAGTTGAAAACCATTTCGTAAAAGTATGACTTTATTTTGTAATTGGTTTTTGGATAGTGGATTTTTTAGCAGTTTCTTTTCAACGTTCCGTGTAGCTCACGGGTATCATATAACGTTCCGCCGCTTGGCGAGGTTGCGAACTTCGGAACCGTTTATTTTCCACTAAAGATAAAATTTCTTGCGGAACGCAAACGTGAATTTACCACAAAATTCGCAATCTTGCCAAACGGCTGTTAGGCACAGTTTTTTATTTTCTGCTTGTAAATCGAAAGTCAGGTTTGAGCATTTTTCTATAAACTTGTCTAACATTATTAAGACCAATTCCTAATTCTTTTATGTCATTATGGTTATAGTTATCTGGATTAATCCAATATTCTGATTTTTTATCACAAGTTTCCGCAAGGTTAGCGTCAAAATGTCTTAATCCTATTGCAGCAGCTGACCAATATCTTACTAACATAGCTTCTTTATCTCTGTTAGGTAAATTTCCGTGTTCAATATCTCTGTAATAAAGATATGTTTCATCTAAAGCAAAGCTTATTGATCTTAAAGCTTCATCTTTCATTTTAGATCTATCGTTTGTTGCAGTAGCAATTGGACCAAGTAAGTTGCTCAATCCATTTAATATTTCATTTATCATTTTTTAAAGTATTTTATTAACGTCAATATCAAAACCTGTTGCTTTTAGTTCTTTTGCAAGTTTAAATTTCCAACTTTCCTCTTGGTCAATTTCTATATAAAGCAATCCGTGTAAATCACTAGGTAATTCTACACCACTAGTATACAAAGGACAAACTTTATTTCGCGATAATTTTCCAATAAAATATCCAAGTTCTAAAATTACATTTTGTCTAGCTCTTATATTTAAATTATCATCTTTTTTTCCTTTTCCAAAATCATCATCTGTTAACAATACAATTGCATAAGAAACGTCTGAATGTTCTTCAAATTTTTCAATTATAGTTCTACCTGAATTTGGTTGTTCGTGTAAAATAATGGCTTCTAATCCCAATTTTTCTACTGTTCTTGCAACATTTACTTTTACTTCATTATTATGTCCGTGAACAATAAATATTTTATTATTATTAGTTTCGGTTATCGAAATAGTACTTTCCTTTATTTCTGATTTTATTAACGATAATTTTGAAACAAGTTGCTTTAAATTGTTAACTTTATTTTTTACATCTTCATAAAATTCCTGAAGTTCCTCAGCTGGAGATTGAGTAACATACATAAATTTTTCATTTACATTATCGTATTGTTCTTTATACTCGCTATTTATGTTATTAAAAGATTGTTTTAATAGTTCAGAATTAAAATCATCCCAATTTTGAAAATCATCTTTTGCTTGTTCGTATTGTCTATTGGTTTGAATTTGTCTTGAATGGATTTCTTCTCCAAGAACAATTCTTTTATTTATTTCTTCTTTAAAGTAATCTTTTCCAACAATTAATAGTGTTAATTTATTGTTGTCTTCTTTATTTATTATTTTTCTTTTTGCCATATTTCCTTATATTCTCGGATTTTCTGTAAAATTGTGCCTAACGTCCCGTGGCTTGCAGAAGTTGGGGATTTGGTTAGCCTAAACTTTCAGTAAATCACTGACCGTAAAAGTACAAAACAAAGTTTAAAGTCAAGACCAAAACCCCAATTTTTGCAAACCGCTGTTACCTGCCGTTTTTTTTATATTGATTTTAAAAAATTATCTTTTAGATTAATATCTAAATTTAGCCATTCGTTTAACACAATTATTGAATATTTCAGTAGTAAAAAATTTCTTGAAACATCTTGTTCGTAACTACCATTAAATTTTCCTCCGTGAAATAAATTGTTTCTTATATCTCTAATCGTTAGGCTTAATTTATTTATTAGCGGTGCGTTTACTTCAAAAACCCTATTTTTCCAACCAAGTTGTCCATTATCAATAATTTGAATTTTTGCTGGATTTTCTAATAAATATTCAATTGATTTTTTTAATATTTGGGTTTTTTCTACGTTAAAAGAATTACTTATTGATTGGGTAAAAGTATCCCAATTAGCCATTACTTTTCCGTTATCTGTATTTACATAATTTGCACTTTTTAAAGCAAATTCAAATCTTGAAAAAGTAATAAAAAACTCGTTCATAATATTTTGACCTTCAATTGTAATAGACTTATTTAGATTTTCTATGAACTGTTTTGATGACATATTTTTTGTTTTTATCTTTTTTCGTAAATCGTTTTATCCTTTCCATCTATATCTGAAAGAATTAATTTTTGTTCTTCAAATGAGTATAAATATTTTTTAGAATTATTCTTTTCGGATTTTAAAGTTAAAGTTTTCTGTTCATTATTTAATTCCCATTTACCATAATCGTTAATATTTTCATTATAACCGATGTCATAGGTTCCGTCTTTTTTAAATTCAGTCCAATTATCACGCTTATTATTATTCCATATTCCGATTATATTATCGGAATTTAGTTCTTCGACATCATCGTCATAATAAAAGATTTTTCTTTTTACAATGTATGTTAACTTATTATTTTTGTCAAATATTTTTTGTTCAATCCAATTGTTTTTTGAATCATACTTGTAACTGTATTTTGTTTTGTCAATTAATACATTTTTAGAATCATAAACTTTTGAAGTCGAAAAGTCATTTTTATCATTTCTTTCATAAATTGTTTTGGTTTCCACTTTTCCTATTGAGTCATAACCAATTTGAGTTTTTAAGTAATCATCTTCTAATTCATTTGACCAAGAATAACTAACTTTACCTTTATTGTTTAAACATTTTCCGTTAACTTTTTTGCCTGAATCCAAAAACTCAAAAATATAAGTGTTTTCTATATTTCCTGTTGGATTATATGCAACTGACTTTATTACTCTGTCTTTTGAATCTTTATATTGTTTAAATTTTAATTTTAAATTACCTTCTGAATCATAATTTGTTGAATTTGATATAATATTATTTTGATCATAATTTATAACTTGTCTTTCTTTAATGTTATCATCTCTATCATAATCTATATATTCAACGATATTTCCAAATTCATTAAATTGACTTGAATAATTACCACTGTAATTTTTTTCTCCAATCTCGTATTTACCAAATTCAATTTTTGTTTCAAATGTGTTTACATTAATTTTTCTTACTTTACCTTGAAGATTATAATCATTAAGAGAATTTTCATTTTTAGAACAACTTGAAATAATTAAAGAAGTTAAAAATAATAGTGTTAAAATATTATGTTTCATATTGTTTGTTTTTATTATGTTCGGCGGTAAAATGGCAGGTAACGTCCCGCAGCTTTGAAAAGTTGCGACTTTTGTAAACGTTTAGTTTCCATTACTTGAAAACGAAGTTATGGAAATTATAGTTTCCACTAGCAATTCCCGAGCAATTTTTTCAAAACTGCTGTTAGCGATAGTGCTTATTTATTTCTTCTGTAAGTTCAGATGTTTCTTTAGGGCTTTTTTCTCCAAGGATATTTGCAATACTCCAAAAATCAATTTTAGAGTTTATGTGATAATTTATTAGTTCATTCCTAACTTTTTGAAAATCATTAGAGTTTATTAATTCAAAATTCACTTTCAATTGTTCGCCTGAGTTAAAAAAGAGGATTAAATAGTTCCGTGTACCATTTGATAGAGCAGGACCAAGATTCCCACGGCTTGTATGAATTAATTTTCCGTTATAGTCATCATTATATATTTCAATCCTTTTTATTTCGCTAAGACTATAATCTTTATTTTCAATTTCTATTGAATCCATTTTAAAAGTAATATATCCGTCAAGTATTCCTTCTAATCTCTCGATTTGAGTGAAACCAAGAAGTTTGGTAATTAAACCAGAACAAAACGCTGCTAGTGCAATTCCTATGAAAATGTTATGTACAATATTTTCTTCAGTCTTAAAAAATTTATCAATTATATATCCAAATGCTAATGAAGATAGAATGGTTGTGTATATTACTTTCTCTGCTGACCAATAAAACTTTCCGGATTTCTTAAATATTGTAAATTTCATCGATAGTTTTTTTAGCATTATCGCTAACGTCCCGCGGCTAGCAAACTATTGCGACTATTGGAAGCGAGTACTTTCCGCAGGAAAGTACGAAGTTATGGAAATTTTAATTTCCATAACTAATAAACGAGCAATAGTTGCTAACCGCTGTTAGCAGTTGTTTTTATTTTTTCAACTCGTCAATTTTTACCTTTGCATTATTAAAAGCAGTTTCTAAAGTTTCAATATTGTCAAACTTCAAAATATCTTCGTCTTCTCCAAATTCGTGAAGTTTTATATACCAACTATTTTTAGATTTATCTATAAAATAGCCGATTTGAAAACCATCAGAAGTTACAAATTTGTTTTCCAAATAATCTGATTTTTCAGTTCCGTCAGCATTAAATTCTGTTTTTAAATCTTTCAAGACTTTTATTAATTCTATCAAGTCTGAATATTCAATTGAAGCTGTTGAATTATTTAGTTGTCTACGAATTTGATAAAAGTAGTTAATTACTATTCCAGATTTTACTTTTCGTATTTTAGTTTCTATTGGTAATTGAATTCCTGTAGCTTTCAATCCTTCTAAAGAATAATCTGTATATTTTGTTACTACACCTTTTTTTAAAGTTGCTAATTCTAATTTTGTTTTAGTTACGTCACTTTCTTTTTTTATGTTTTGAGAAAATAGAAATGTTGTAAAGAAAAACAGTTGTAAAACGATTATTTGTTTTGACATTTTCATATTTATTGAGCTTTAACTTGTGATTATTTTTAGTCTAAATTCACTGAAATGATTTAGGTTTTTTTCAGAAAGTAATTTTTGAAGATTGTTTGAAACTTCAATTTCAGTATTCATTTGAGCAAATACCGAAATTAATTCAGTTGCTTCGTCTAATGAATTGAATAAAATAGAATTTTCAACTTCGTTTTCAGTTTCAATTATTTCAAAACCAAATGATTTGGTTGTGGAGAAATTATCTTTTTTGTATTCTTTTGCTTTTGATAAAATCAATTCAAATTTTTCTTTTTTTTCGTTTTCCATAATTTTCGGAGTTTCTGGCGTAAAATAACTGCTAACGTCCCGCAGCTACAATTCTGTTGCGACTTATGGAACGAATTATTTTCCATTACTAATAAACGAAGTTATGGAAAATATATTTTCCACAAGCACAAAACGAGCAATAGATTGTAACTGCTGTTAGTGGCAGTTTATTTTTTTACGTATAGAATTATTTGTTTTAGTTTTTCAGAATCTTCTTTATAAGTTTCTATTTGTCCAATATTTTCCATAGTAAAACTCAATAAAGTTTCATTTGGTTCAGAAATTCTGTTATGTTTTTTAGCTTTAATATTATTATAAATATAAAATGGTGTTTTTAAAATACCCCAAGGAATTCCCCACCAACCTAATAATGCAGTTGAGGCTATTGATTCTTGATTTTTTTTATCCAAACAATCTGGACAACCAATTATTGGCTCTTTTCTGAAGAATGAGAAAATTATAAAACTTTTTGCAGTATGCATAATTGTTCCATTGAGTTTTGCAGTTTTATTTCCACATAACGGACAAGGCAAACTTCTTAATTTTTGAGCCAATTCTGTTATTTCAGCTAAAGAATATTCTCTGTTTTGGGCTTTTGCACCTTCTAAAATATTTGGGTTTAAGTTTCTCTTTTTAATTTCATTTTCAATAATTTCTAATACACCTGGACTTAATCCTTGTGCTTTTTCAGTAGCAATATGAATTAATTCAGAATCAGTTTTTTTTGAATAATTTTCTGCAATGTCTTTTAAATCATAACCGTTACTCATAATTTTATTTTCTAAATTTTAAATTGTATATTTTTGTATTTCAATATCATACGTTTTTTTATGGCTAAATTGCCACTAACGTCCCGCAGCTAGCAAAATGTTGCGACTTTTGGAACGCTTTGTTTTCCACTAGCAGAAAACGAAGTTATGAAAATTATTTTTTCCACTAGCAACAGACGAGCAATATTTGCTAACTGCTGTTAACAGCAGTTTTTATAAATTAACTTCGTTGTAAAAAATCAAAAACCATTTACCGTTTATTCTTCTAAATTTTCGTTCAGCTTTAAAACCACTATTTTTCAACCAAAACTTTTCGACAATCAAAGTATCAGATTTTGATAGACTATGTTCAAAGTCTTTATATTCGTTTTTTTCTGACACTTCAGTTCGTTGAAAATTCCAGTTTTTTGGCGTCCAGTTTTTATTTTCGACATCATCAACATATTTTCCACCAATTGGGAATTTGATTCTTGAAATTTGGAAAATGGAGTCAGAATGAAATTTACTATTAAACTCTCCAAAACTCTCAAGTTTTTGGTACTTTGTCGTTTCCGGAATTATATTTTTTTTGCTTTCTCCATTACAACTCAATGCAACGTAAATGATAGAAAACATTAGTACTTTCGCTAGATTTTTCATAAAATTGCTGTTAACGTTCCGCCGCTTGGCGTCAGTAGCGGCTATTTTAATAATTAGGTCTAAAGATAAACAAAATTTCAACTTAGTAATTTCCGACTAAAGAAAACTAAACCAGCTATTGCGCCAAACGGCTGTTATATGCTGCCCGTTTTTCCTATTTAGTTTGCTTTTCAGTTTCCCTTTTCCACTTTCTGTTTTGGACTTCGTTTATTTCACTCGGGACACAGCTTTGTTTAGTTCAGGCATTGCCTTGTTCGATTGCGCCCAAGCCTTGTTCGATTCGGACATTGTCTTGTTGATTTTGGACTATGCTTATTTCGATTGTGCCGGTGTCTTGTTTAGTCGAGCCAAAGCCTTGTTCGATTGCGCCAAGGCTTTGTTCGATTTGGACATTCCTTATTCGGATTAGCGTTTTTTGAATTTTATTTTTGAGATTGCTTTGTATTGTGCTGAACTTGAATCAAGGATTGTGAAAAGGTAATCTTTGGCTTTGTTACCAGTATCTACGAGGTTATCTACCGAATTATATAGTGTTGCGTTTCTTGTGCTCCGAGCATTGTTTAATGGTACGAAAGTATCTGCAACGGCTTGGGTTTTAGCAAGCATTGAAGCTTTCTTTGCTTGGTAGGTGGCAACTTTAAATTCGTTTTCGTTTGGGTTATAGTTTGGTGTGTTTTGTAATAATGAGATTAACAAATCCATAGTGTTTGTGCGTTGGTCGTAACTCATTTGTGAAGTTGAATAACTGTCTTGTTCATCTTTCGGATCAGTTGAGGGATTGTCTTTTGATTTTTTAACCCCTTTTAGTTTACGAATGATTGTCATAAAATCTTCGAGTTGCACTTGTGTAACGCCTTCGGTTGCTTTGTATGCTTTTCGGAGTTTTGTTAATTCTCTGTTTAATGGTTTGAAGATTACTTCTCTTTCGTCAACAGCCACAGAGTAGGGTGCAACCAAATTATTTACGTTCGCTTGTTCGGTAAAAGCTGTGGTGTAAATGGTTTGTAAATTTGGTAATAATAATTTAGGATTACTTGGATTGTATGTTGCTCCCAAAGCAACGATGTTAGTGTTTAATAAATTTAGGTTTGCAATGTTTTTTGCATGTCCTACTTCGGATGTTGATGCCATAATAAGTTGGTTTTGAATTAATAGTAAACCAAAAATAGTAAAAAAAGTTTTTTCTTACACTATTTATGTAAGAAATAATGGCTAACCGAAAGGTTAGCCATTTGTTTTTTTATATACC
>JANNCY010000031.1:0-7351 GCA_031387085.1 Flavobacteriales bacterium
GAATGTATCAATTTTACACACAGAATTCCACTTCATTTAAGATTGGATTTTCGATTTATAACGCGTATAATAATCACACTGTAATTAGCAAAGAATACGAACGGAAGTATGTTACTATTGACGATTATATCAACCCAAGATTTGCTGTTCAAGATTATTACTCATTGGGAATTACGCCGAATGTATTTCTGAAATTTAGCTTTTAATTTAATACTTACGCGATTTTTTTTGAATACGATACCATCCGAATTTAGTATTACTACTTTTTTGAATCAAGAGACTTATTTAGTTTATGGTGAATTAAAACGTTATTAGTTTTACCATTTCTGTGGCTTTCGAAGGAGAAAAATGTGCGTTGAAAATAGAAGAAAGTTAAAAAAAAGTTCACTATAAAAGAGTATTATTTTTTAAATTATCATATAAATTATGAATTTTTAAAAGTATAACACCAAATAGTATTGCTATTACAATTAGGATGATATTCATTATTCCCTCAGTACCAAAAGACAATTTGATTAAAATGGTTGAAATTATAAAGCCAGAATTTCTGATTACCCTATTAAATTTATCTGAGTGTAAAAAAGAAAACAATAATAATAATACATCAACTAAGATTAGTACAGTAAAAAAATCATCAAAAAATATTTTATTGATGTCTTTAATCTCTGTTACAATTTTACTCACAGAAAATAAACTCTCATACAGCCAGTGACCGAGACTGTAAACTGATAAAATTAATAAAACAGGTACAAGACAAGTAGCCACAATTTTCTTTAAATGAATGAATTTTACAATTTCAGGGTTTATTGTTTGGCTTGCATTCGTACTGCCATCTTTAACTAATTTATAAAAAATGAATATTAAAAAAAACATGACGAGTATGGCAATCAAATCACTGGTAAATAAAACATCATTTTGAATGGCAAACCAATTTGAGGAAAATTCTAAATGTGATAAATCTTTAAAAATTCTTCTGATAACAATCAGCGCAATTATTTCATATTGTTTACCAATATAAATCGAGGTTGATTTTGGTAAATAATACAATAGCAAATAGACTTCATAAATAAGCACAAAGGAAAAAGGAGTATATATGGCCGAGATTGGATTGTGTAATAGTTCAGAATGACTAGAAATTTTAATTATATCTAAATTTACTAGGCCAATTAGCAATAAGTGCACGAGGAAACTAATAATTGCTATATAAACAGTAACTATCTCACTTTTTTCTTTTACTTTTTCAGATAAAAAATAGTTGTAAAGAGTAGAAATTACTTTTGATGTATTTGACATGTTGATTTGTTTAACAAAAATAAAAATAAATTAAACAGTTTATTTTGATTTTATTTAGTAAATTTACAATAGATATGTCAATGAGCATATTAACAACTGTTAAGAATTAACTTCAATAATCAAAATCTTCAATCATGTTTAATAAATTTAAAAAATCAGAACTTTTTATTTTAATAGTGGTAATCTTCTTGATATTCGTATCTGAATACTTTTATTTAGTTGAAGACAATTTTAAAAAAGCCATATTTATTGGTCTTTGGCCACCTACAATTATTGGATTATTAATTTTCTTTAATTTAAAACTAAAAAAATAAATGAAAAATTTAGATATATTAATATTTACTGGCATTGTGCTAATTTGTTTTATAAGTTTTTTTGTGTCTACATTTAGAGTCTTTGAAAAGAATTCTATAGATAAAAATCCTTTAGTTAATAAAAGAGGAATAATATCTCGACTTTTAGCTTATTTTGAAAGTTTAGTTGCAGAGTAATAAATTTACTTTTTAGTTTAATAATTCCTAGTAAATAATTATTGGGACTTTATTTGTCGATTCCAACAAATTCTGCTGTAAATAGCTATTTTTTTATATAAAACTAGACAATGAATAAAATTCCTTCAGAATTTCAAATTACCAAATTATTACATCAAGATACTTATTTAGTCAATGGCGAATTGAAAAAATGGACCGGCGACATTTCAGAAGTATATTTAACTATTTCTTCAATCGGTCTTTAAAAACCTTCTCGAATTTTTCAATTTTTGGCTGAATTACCATTTGACAATACGGCTGGTTTTTATTATTCTCATAATAATTTTGATGGTAGTCTTCGGCTTGGTAGAATTTTTTAAAAGGTTCTAAAGAAGTTACGATTTTAGAAGCATACACATTTTCTTTCGTTAATTCAGCGATGATACTTTCTGCTGCTTTTTTCTGTTCTTCGTTTTTGTAAAAAATTGCCGAACGGTACTGTGTTCCTACATCGGCACCTTGACGGTTCAATGTGGTGGGATCGTGAACGGTAAAAAACACTTGAAAAATTTCATCTAAATTGGTAATTGTTTTATCATATGTGATTTCAACCACTTCTGCAGCACCTGTCCTTCCTGTACATACGTCTGCATAACTCGGATTTTCGACAGATCCTCCAGCAAATCCGGAAGTGGCACTTTTCACACCTTGTAAATTCTCATAAACCGCTTCCACACACCAATAACATCCACCTGCAAGAACTATCGTCTCAAGATTTGTTTTGTTTTCAGTAACCATTCCATCGGGAACAAAGTCTAACGAGACGGCATTCATACAATAACGTTTTCCGGTAGGAGCGGGACCGTCATCGAATAAATGTCCCAAATGACTATCACATCGGCTGCAAAGCGCTTCCGTACGTGTCATTCCGTATGAGCTATCGTCTTTGAAATAAATGCTATTTTTGTTTTCCTGTTCAAAGAAGCTTGGCCAACCACAACTGCTAGTAAATTTCTGATCGGATTTGAATAATTTATTGCCACAAGCTGCACAATAATAGGTTCCTTTCGTTTCTGAATTCCACATTTTACCGGTAAATGCTCTTTCGGTATCGGCGTGACGTGCTACCTGGTAAAGATCTTCAGGTAATATTTTTTTCCATTCGGCATCCGTAAGGTTTAGCTTTTTGGTGTCGGAATTAGAGTAATACGGATTTTCAGGTTTGTTGATAACATTTTCCATTGCACTTGTTTTTTGTGTTGTTTTGGATTGTCCACACGCATTCAAAACGAACAGGGACAATATTACTAAATAGTTAGAGATTAATTTTAAATTTTGCATAGCATTTCAGCATTTAATTGTGGTACAAATCTACAACGATATACGTGTTGATTTGTCTTGTAGTTTACAAATTGGAACGATTTAAGGAAAGTTTAACGGATGTTGATTTTTTAAAAAGGAATCGCCATTTCTTTTTTTGTATTTTTGACAAGCATAAAAAGAACATGAAAGAAGAACAGGTAATTTTAGTCAACTCCAACGACGAAGCGATCGGAGTAATGAACAAGCTGGAAGCACATGAAAAAGCAGTTTTACATCGTGCCTTTTCGGTTTTTGTGTTGAATGATAAGAACGAAGTCATGCTACAGCAAAGAGCGCATCACAAATACCATTCACCATTATTGTGGACGAATACGTGTTGCAGTCATCAACGTTCTGGAGAAACCAATATCGAAGCGGGTAAACGTCGTTTGTATGAAGAAATGGGTTTTGAAACGGAATTAAAAGAACTCTTTCATTTTATTTATAAAGCACCTTTCGATAACGGTTTGACCGAACACGAACTCGATCACGTGATGATAGGAAGTTTTAATGGAGAGCCCAATATCAACACTGAAGAAGTTGAAAGTTGGAAATGGATGAAAATCGAAGACATCAAAAGTGATATGATTCAAAATTCGGATAATTATACCGTTTGGTTTAAAATTATTTTTGACGAGTTTTACCATTATTTAGAAGATCATAAATTATAAATTATCATCATGAAAGTTACCGTTTCCCGTAAAGCACATTTTAACGCCGCCCATCGTTTGTATCGCAAAGACTGGTCTATGGAGCAAAACGATGCTGTTTTTGGCAAATGCAACAATCCAAATTTTCATGGACATAATTACGAATTAATCGTTTCGGTAACGGGTGAAATCGATCAGGAAACTGGATTTGTTATCGATGTAAAAATTCTTTCTGATTTGATAAAAGAACATATCGAAGACGCCTTTGATCATAAAAATTTAAATCTCGATGTGGCTGATTTTGCCGATTTAAATCCGACTGCCGAAAATATTGCGGTTGTTATATGGAATAAACTTCGAAATCATATCGATTTTAATAAAGAGTTGGAAGTTACATTATATGAAACTCCCCGTAATTTTATAACGTATAAAGGAAATTAATATGAAATTAAAAATTGGAGATATTCTTCCAAATTTTCTTTCAAAAGATACAAATGGAAATGATTTTGATAGTCGAAACTTCATTGGAAAACAGCCAATAGTAATCTATTTTTATCCAAAAGATGATACGCCAGGATGTACCCTTCAAGCGTGTAGTTTTCGAGATTCGTATCAAGATTTTAAAGATTTAGGTGCCGAAGTGATTGGTATAAGTTCTGATTCTGTTCAATCGCATATTAAGTTTCAAAGCAAATACAAATTGCCTTTTATCTTACTTTCGGATATCGATAAGAAAATTAGAAAGCTATTTGGTGTTGAAAATAGTTTGCTATTTATTCCGGGACGTGAGACATTTGTTGTGGATAAAAACGGAATTATAGTATTAATTTTTAATAGTATGTCTGCTAAAATTCATATAGATAAAGCACTAAGCATTCTTAAAAGACTATCTTAAATTTCAATTCGTCGAAACTTTTTTGTTACTTAGCAGAAGGGATTTGAAGTTGATAGAAATTAGTTCAAAATTGGATAAGTAATGGGCATCTTTGTACTTTAATTTAAAGAAAATGAAACTATATCCTTTGCAATTTAATGCTATTTTGAAAGAAAGAATTTGGGGCGGAACTAAATTAAAAGACTATCTAAACAAACCCATTTCTTCTGAAATTACGGGAGAAAGTTGGGAAATTTCTACAGTTGAAAACAATGTAAGTGTTGTTTCTAATGGCAGTTTAAAAGAAAAATTACTGAATGAGTTGGTCAATGAATTTCCAGAAGCACTTTTAGGAAAAAAAGTCTACCAGCAATTTGGGAAGCAATTTCCGTTGTTGTTTAAATATTTGGATGCTCGGGAAGATTTATCGATACAAGTGCATCCTAATGATCAACTGGCCAAAGAAAGACACAACTCTTTTGGAAAAACCGAGATGTGGTATGTGATGCAAGCCGATGAAAACGCCAAATTGATTTTAGGGTTTAAAGAAAAATCGTCTCCAAAACAATATATTGAAAGTTTAGAAAACAAAACACTATTATCTATTTTAGATAGTAAAAAAGTAAAAAAAGGAGATGTTTTCTTTTTAGAAACCGGAACTGTTCACGCGATTGGTGCCGGAACCGTAATTGCTGAAATCCAACAAACATCCGATATCACGTACCGAATTTATGATTTTGACAGGATAGATGCCAACGGAAATAAAAGGGAATTACATATAGATTTAGCTTTGGAAGCTATCAATTATAATGTAGTTGAAGCGGAAAAAAACTACAAAAAAGAGGCAAATAGTTCGAATAAAATGGTCGATTGCCAGTACTTTACTACCAATTTCATTCCGCTTGACGGGAATGCGACAATCACTAAAGACGGACAATCATTCACTGTATATATGTGTGTGGAAGGCAGTTTTGAATTGGAATACAATAACGAAACTTACCCTTATGCTATTGGTGATACTGTTTTAATTCCGGCAGAAATGACTGTATTTAAACTATTTGGAACGGCATCAGTATTAGAAATTTACATTTCATAGGGAATAATCTAAAGATTATGTGTAGTTTTGCACCAAATTTTAAAAAACAAAAGGAAATGGCAAATGTTAAGAATTTAAAAAAAGACATCAATTACGTATTAGGCGATATTATTGAAGCGGTTTATCTTTATGAAATGACAACAACTGGGAAACCAACTGAGGCTTCTAATGCTGTTATTGATGAAGCTATCTCAACTTTCGACTCATTGATCACAAAAGTAAATGCAAAGAAGGTAGAAGATAAAAAAGCACATTTCAAACAAATTAATGTTGAATTAGAACAAGCTGCGAATCAGTTGGTTGCTAAAATCAATGCATTATAATTTAAAATAGTTGCAAAAAAAGAGTCAAATATTTTGGATAATTAATTTTGACTATTATATTTGCAATCGAATTAAGTCGCCAGCGTAGCTCAGTTGGCTAGAGCAGCTGATTTGTAATCAGCAGGTCGTGGGTTCGAGTCCCTCCGCCGGCTCTTCGTAAAAAAACCGCATCATTTATTTGAAGCGGTTTTTTGTTTTTGCAATATTGGGATGAGAAGTTTATCCCGATAGCGTAGCGTATGGGGAAGTCCCTCCGCCGGCTCAATTTGGAAAAACCGTCCCGATACATCGGGACGGTTTTGTTTTTTATACTAATCGAGTAATTTACTTTCCTCTTAAAGAGGTAGCTAGGATACCTTTTAGCACATTCAAATCGATATCGTCCAACTTGTTTATGTAAAGACAGCCAACACCTGTCTTGTGTTTGCCGAGTTTTTCAAGAGCAGCAGCATGTTCAGCAATGCCGACACTAACATATAACGATAAATTTGTTTTTCGGGGAGCGAAACCTATCAAAAGCCAATCTACTTCTCTGCCAGATGTTGGACTTTTATAACGTTTAATTCCGAAACCAATAATCGAATTGCTCCATAAAATGGGTTCTTCTCCAGAGGCGCTTTTCATCATTTCTAAAAGCACCAAACTATCTTTGCGCTTTTGTTCATGAGCAATAGTATTAATATAATCTACGACGTTGGCAGCCGTTGGTTTTGTTTTTATTACCGCCAGTTTTGATTTTTTCTCAGTCATTGGTTTGAATTTTTACTTTTCCAATTTTCGTCTTTCTTCAATTAACGCTGTAAGCTTTTTTCCGTAAAGAGAATTCGCCACTTTAGGCGTTAATGATTTTTGAATAGTATCTAAATAAATTAAATTAATGTCGTAAATTTCGGCTAAGGCTACATATGGCGCTACATCATAATCGGAATGATTTACAGCAAAATTGGTAGTGTATAAATATTTTCTTTTTTTGATATTTTTTTGTTGGTCGTTGATCGCAATTAATTGTGCGCTTTTACCGTCTTTATACGCATCAAATTTTTTCTTAATCAAATCTAAATCCTGATCGACATAACTTGAAGCTATTTTTTTGTATTCGTCGTACAATGCTTGATTTTTAGATCCCGTTATTTTGCAATCGGAAGTAAAAAAATCTAGCGAAGTCTCAATGTTTATTTTTCCTTTTTCGGCAAAGAATGGTACATTATTATCTAAAGAATTGGTAACGCCTCTGTCGAGAAACAAATAATACATTTCGGGAGAATCGATATTCATTTCACTGG
>JANNCY010000034.1:0-2923 GCA_031387085.1 Flavobacteriales bacterium
AAAGGTGCTGAAATACAAAACACCAGCTTATATGCTAGAACTAGAAATAAACAAAATAAAATATCAGAATTATAAACTAAATTAATAACTTTGAACATAACCAAAAAAGACCAACTGTTGCATTAAGGTCTTGAATCCACCTTTGTTGAAGGAGTTGCAGATGACGAACTAAGAACAACTCCAGTTTGACTCATATTTGTTGCCACTAATCCAATTGGAGTTGGACAAGGATTTTGACAGGCAAGAGTAGTAAATGTGATGTTTGTCCAATCACTGAATAATGGTGCTGTTGTTCCTATTTGAGGACAAACTTGCTGCACCTGACCAATATAAACACCACCGCAATTTAATCCTGTTAAAGTGACCGGAGAGCTTACATTATTTAAAACAACCCAATTAGGATTTCCTGCAGTTTGGAATCGAACGTTATAAAACCCTGAAACATTTGATGTTTGCCAAGCTATTACAACACTATTTTGTGCTACTGCAGAAACCGAAAGAACAGTTGGAGCGGGACATTGCGCATAAAGTCGATTTGGAGCGACAATTTGTAATGCAAATAACAATGAAATAATTAAAAAGTAGATTTTCTTCATTGGATTGATTTTTAGAAATTTAGTGAGTAAATTTAGATTTTTTTTTGTAAAAAAAATAATAATTGCCACTTTTTGAAGATGTATAAAAATTTAAAGCCCTGATTTTTAATAATTTAAATTATTTAACAACTGTTTACCGCTTCCAATTATTTGCCAATGAGTAAGATTTAACTGATAGATAATTTTGCGTATCATTCGCATATTTTTTTTATATTTGACACGAGGCCATTTTGCCTAACTGTACAAAGTAAAATAAAAACCATGACAAAATTTCTCTTTGTTGTATCAATACTCATTTCTCCAATTCTCTTTGCCCAATCAGATTCTAAATTGTATGAGATTATTGATGCTGTTTCTGCTAAAAGAATTGAATCCGACATTAGAACTTTAGCCAATTTTAGAACACGAAATACCTTTAGTGATACCATCTCAACTACAGAAGGCATTGGTGCTGCGCGACGATGGATCAAATCAGAATTGGAAACGATTTCCAAAGACTGTAAAAATTGCCTTAACGTATTTTACCAAAAAGATTTTGTAACGACTAAAGATGGCGATCGTATTCCAAAAGACGCATGGATTGTCAATGTAGCTGCCGTTCAAAAAGGAACCAAATATCCCAATCGTTATATTATTATGTCGGGAGATATCGATAGTCGAAACTCCGATACTATGAATTTTACTGATGATGCACCAGGTGCCAATGACAATGCCAGTGGAATGGCTGGTACTATTGAAGCCGCAAGAGTTTTATCTAAATATAAATTTGAAAACAGTATTGTTTATTTGGGACTTTCGGGCGAGGAACAAGGATTGTATGGAGGAAAAGGTTTTGCCGAATATGCCAAAAAAAATAATTGGGAAATTATAGGCGTTTTAAACAATGACATGATTGGAAATATTGACGGTGTAGATGGCGTTATTGACAACCGAACTTTCCGGATTTTCTCTGAACCAACTCCAGTTACTGAAACCGAAAAAGAACGAAAACAACGACGCGCTTATGGCGGAGAAGTCGATGGTAATTCCCGTCAATTGGCGCGATACATTCACAAAGTGGTTTCCACTTATATGCCAGAAATGAATCCGATGATGGTGTATCGATTGGATCGTTTTGGTCGTGGCGGTCACCATCGCCCTTTTAATGATTTGGGATATGCCGCTGTTCGTATCATGGAAGCACATGAAAATTACAACCGACAACATCAAAACCTCCGAACTGAAAACGGAATTAAATACGGCGATGTCATAGAAGGTGTTAATTTTGATTATGCTAAAAAATTAACGGCTGTCAATGCAATTATTTTGGCAAGTTTTGGTTGGTCGCCAAAGGAACCTAAAAACGTTTTAATTGGCGGAATTGTCGCTCCAAACACCAAATTAAAATGGAACAAAGCCGACGACGATTCGATTATTGGATATAAAATATATTGGCGATTAACAACTTCCCCCCAATGGGAAAACAGCCGATTTGTTGGGAATGTAGATAATTTTGAACTCAACGGAATTGTAATTGACAACTATTATTTTGGCGTCGCATCATTAGCTAAAAACGGACATGAAAGTGTCATTGTGTTTCCGAAAGATATTATAAAAAATAACTAAAAAAAATCCCGATGGCGTCGGGATTCTTTTTTATTTTGAACTATTCAACTTACTATTTTTATAGCCATAAATAAAGTAAAATATCAATCCGATAACGAGCCAAACTCCAAACCACATCCAGTTAGAAACAGCCATCCCTGTTAGCAAATAACTACACGAAACCAATCCTAAAAGCGGAATTAAGGATAGGTTTTTAATAAATGATAAAACCGTCATTACGATACAAACCATCAAGAAAACCAACATCGGTAAATTGGTTGCCATTTTACCATCCGAGAAATCGACTACATCACTAAAGAAACTTGGGACAAATTTGAAAATTAAAACCGTTGCAATTATAATAATTGCCGGGAAAATATATTTTGAATTTACATATGGAATTCTAAATTTTCCTTTGGTTTCACGTTCGGCTAATTCAGCTTCGCTTTGCGGAGAAAGCATCAAAACGCCACCACAAACTAATACAAAAGCAAATAATGTTCCGATTGATGTAAAATCTAACACAAAATTTTCATCGGTAAAGAATATTGGAATTCCAACAACCAAACCAGTTACAATCGTAGCAAAACTTGGCGTTTTGTATTTTGGATGAATTTCAGAAAATTTCTTTGGCATCAATCCATCACGAGACATCGTCATCCAAATTCTTGGTTGTCCCATTTGGAAAACTAACAATACACTTGTCATAGCCACAACAGCTGCAATAGACACGATAAATAGCA
>JANNCY010000053.1:0-5241 GCA_031387085.1 Flavobacteriales bacterium
TTCATATAGTTAAGTATAGTGTTCATTAATTTTTCATCGAAATTACATAAAATAATATTTCATACTAACCTTGGGGGCATAATTTTTTGTTAAAACAAAAATTCATTTCCCAAAAATAAGTTAATCCATCAAAGTTATACACTTTTGTGCTGTAAAACTTATGAAAATAAGTACTTTTGTTGCAACTTTATTTATTAGTTAAATGGCTGAAAAACCTACGATTTTAGTTACAAATGATGATAGCATTACGGCTCCCGGGATACGAGCCTTGATTGAAGTAATGGCTGAAATCGGAAATGTCATTGTGGTTGCACCCGATAGTCCGCAAAGTGCAATGGGTCATGCGATAACAATCAATAGCACATTGCAAATCAATAAAATATCCAAAGACACTGATGCTATAATCGAATACAGTTGCTCTGGAACTCCAGTAGATTGTGTGAAAATTGCAGTAAATGAAATCTTAAAACACAAACCCGATTTATGTGTTTCTGGTATAAATCATGGCTCCAATTCCTCTATAAATGTGATTTATTCGGGAACAATGAGTGCCGCCATGGAAGCCGGGATTGAAGGAATTCCCGCAATTGGATTCTCGTTATTGGATTACAATTGGGATGCTAATTTTGAAGAAATAAAACAATTTGTCAAGAAAATTGCTTTGGAAGTTTTGAAAAACAAACTTCCAGAAGGCGTTATTTTAAACGTGAATTTTCCAAAATTATTGAAGAAAGAAATTAAAGGAATAAAAATTTGTCGTCAAGCGAAAGCGATTTGGGAAGAGCGATTTGACAAACGTCAAACACCTACAGGCAAAGATTATTATTGGCTTTCTGGCGAATTTGTAAATTTGGATAAAGGTGAAGATACCGATGAATGGGCATTAGCCAACGGTTATATTTCTATTGTTCCCGTTCAATTTGATTTAACAGCGCATCATGCGATTCAGAATTTAAACAGTTGGGATTTTTAATTGTATCAAATGAAATACACTCAGATACTTATAGGTTTTTTAATCGGTTTAATTGCTGCTTTTGTAGGAGGTTATTTGTTTTTAACTTTTTTCTCCTCCTATAATCTTTTTGCCGATTTTAATTTTATTTTACAATCGGGAATAGTAGGAAAAGTGCTTAAATTAGGAGCATTATTAAATCTAGCCGTCTTTTTTTTATTATTGAAATTCAACAAAGACGATATGGCTCGAGGTATCATAATAACGTTTGTAGCACTAACGCTTTTAGCTTTTTTTATATAAATGAAGTACTATATCATTGCTGGGGAAGCATCAGGAGATTTACACGGTTCGAATTTGATGAAAGCATTATATCAAGAAGATAGCAATGCCAACATCCGATTTTGGGGTGGCGATTTGATGCAAAATGTAGGTGAAACTTTAGTCAAACATTATCGCGAACTCGCTTTTATGGGCTTTGCCGAAGTGGTGATGAATTTGAAAACCATTTTTAAAAACATCAAAATCTGCAAAGATGATATTGAAAAATTCAAACCAGATGTAATCATTTTTATTGATTATCCTGGATTTAATATGCGAATCGCCAAATGGGCAAAGCAAAAAGGAATCAAAACACATTATTATATTTCACCACAAATTTGGGCGTGGAAAGAAAACAGGATTACTGCCATTAAACGCGATTTTGATAAACTGTATGTAATTCTTCCGTTTGAAAAAGATTTCTACGAAAACAAACATCATTTTCCTGTTGCCTTTGTTGGTCATCCGTTAATTGATGCGATTCACAACAGAAAAACAATTGATGCTGCTAGCTTTAGAAGTGAAAATCAACTCGATGATAAACCAATCATTGCACTACTTCCTGGAAGCAGAAAGCAGGAAATTTCAAAAATGCTAGCTGTAATGTTGAGTGTGGTAAACGATTTTCCCAATTATCAATTTGTGATTGCCGGAGCGCCAAGTCAGGAATATTCGTTTTACGCACCGTTTTTATCCAATCCAAATGTGAAATTCATTTCCAATAAAACATACGATTTACTAAGTAATGCTAAAGCTGCCATAGTTACATCGGGGACTGCAACCTTAGAAACAGCATTATTTAAAGTCCCGGAAGTCGTATGCTACAAAGGCAATTGGATATCCTATCAAATTGCAAAACGCATCATTACGTTGAAATACATATCACTTGTCAATTTAATTATGGATGAGGAAGTAGTTACCGAATTAATCCAAAACAACTGCAATTCCAAACGAATTAAACAAGAACTTACTAAAATTTTGGATGCCAATTCAAGAAACAAAATGCTCGCAAAGTATGATGAACTCGAGCAAAAATTAGGTGGAATTGGCGCCAGTCATAAAACCGCTAAATTAATTGTCGATTCTATTCGATAGTTGAATTAAAAAAATCAATACCTTTATCATTATAAAACGCCGACTTTGTAATTGTATTTACATGCAATTTCTAAAGTAAATAGTATACAATAAACGCCATTCAACTAATTTAAACGCCACAAAGTGAAAGTGTTACAATTCCCTTTAGTCAGAGTTACGCTCTTTTTTGTTTTTGGAATTCTCTTCGCCCAAATAACAAAACCCAAATTGCATTTATTTTTCTTATTAGTAAGTAGTGCAATTACGCTCCTAATTCTCAGTTATTTTTTTTCAAAAAAGCGACTCATTTTTAAATCGCAATTTGGTTTATTCACTTTTTTAACGTCCTTCCTAATTGGTGCGTTTGCATTGGTTTGTTCTGTTCAAACCAACAATTATAATCACTACATTCATCAATTAGATGCGATAAAAAAAGACAATTCTATTGAAATCCTAGTCAAAGAAAAATTAAAAACAACTACTACAAATGATCGGTATGTAGTGCAAGTCCACACTTTAAACGGTAAAAAAAGTTACGGAAAACTATTGGTCAATATTACAAAAGAGAGTAGTTCACATCCTATTGAAATTGGAAAATCTTTAAAAATAATAGGCTCGATTTATTTGAATAAAAAACCAAACAACCCAAATCAATTTGATTATGGAAAGTATCTGGAAAATCAACAAATATACGGTCAGATATATACTAATTATTCGGATGTAAAAATTAGTAAGCAAGTCGAAAAATCAATTTCCTATTATGCTGGTATATTACGAAATAGAATTATTCATAATTTAGAAAAAAATCATTTTAATGAAACCGAATTAAATGTAGTTAACGCTTTAATTTTAGGACAACAACAAGACATTTCACAAGAAATCAATCGCGATTATCAATACGCCGGAGCTGTTCATATTTTGTCTGTTTCGGGTTTGCATGTTGGATTTATTCTGCTGTTTATAACGTTCCTTTTAAAACCCATTCCGAACACAAAACGGAATTCCTTATTAAAATTAATAATCGTTGTCATTTCCCTTTGGTCGTTCGGAATAATTGCTGGTTTAGCGCCTTCAGTCGTTCGATCGGTTACTATGTTTTCGTTTGTTGCTATTGGACTATATTTACGACGAAGTGTCAATATTTACCATACGCTTTTAGTCTCTGCACTTCTAATTTTACTTTTTCAACCTTCTTTTTTGTTTGATGTCGGATTCCAATTAAGCTATTTAGCGTTGTTTTTTATCGTTTGGTTGCAACCATTATTGATTGCTATTTGGACTCCAAAAAACAAAATCCTTACTTATTTTTGGGAAATTATAACTGTTTCGTTTGCTGCTCAAATTGGTACTTTTCCGCTTAGCATTTACTATTTTCATCAGTTTCCTGGCTTGTTTATCGTAACAAACATTATAATTCTTCCGATGTTGAGTGTCATTCTTTGTCTGGGAGTTGTGGTAATGGTTTTAGCCGCTTTTGATTTGGTTTGGATGCCACTTTTAAAGTCACTCGAATGGAGCATTTGGTTATTGAATAAAATCATAAGTTGGGTGGCATCGTTTGAGAATTTTGTTCTCAAAGATATTTCATTCAATTGGTTGATGATGTGTTGCAGTTATTTGTTGATTTTTAGTTCGATTATTTGGTTTATGAAACCAATGTATAAAAAATTAATGGTCAGTTTAGTTTCAATTGTTTTAGTACAAGTAACTGTTTTACAAGCCAAATATAGCAATCAGAAAAAAAGTGAATTTATCGTTTTTTCTAAAAAGAAAAACACGCTAATTATAGAAAGAAGTGGTACTAAAGTAACGGTTTTTGCAACTAAAAAATTTGATGATAGTAGCGGTTTGAAACCGTATTTAGTAGCTAACTTTTGTATAATTGAAAAGAAAAAAGCAATCTCTAATTTGTATTATTTTAAAAACAAAAAATTCTATTTATTGGATAGTTCAGCAGTTTATTTAGATAACGTAAAACCAGATATCCTATTGCTTTCTCATTCACCAAAAATAAATTTAGAGCGGCTTTTTATTTCCTGGAAACCGCAACAAGTTGTTGCCGATGCGTCCAATTATAAATCGTATGTAAAATTGTGGAAGGAAACTTGTAGAAAAGAAAAAATCCCTTTTCATGATACTTCAGAAAAGGGATTTTATAAGTTATAATTACGAAGTTTTCGTTTTGGTTTTTTTTGTTTTGGATTTTTTAACCGCTACTGGTTTTGGATCGGGAACGAACTTTGTTAAAATGACATCAGCTGCTGGTATCCATACTTTTGGTCCACCAGCAATATATCCTGTATCTCCAATTTGTTCAAAGTTTGTTTTACCTTCTTTCATTGTGGGTTTTACTATCCAAATTTTCGGATAACCTTGCACCTGAAACATTTGTTGCATTTGATTATTTTGCATTTTTATCGCATCACTTTGTGGAGTTCTTCTAGGAAAATCAAGTTCTACTAAAACCACTTTTTCTTTGGCCCATTTTGTAAATTCTGGTGTTTTAAAAACTTCCGATTGTAAACGAATACACCACCCGCACCAGTCACTTCCGGTAAAAAATAAAAACAACGGTTTTTGTTCATTTCTAGCAATTTCAGTTGCTTTGTTTAAATCGGTATGCCAAATTTGTTCTTCTTGTGCTTGAATTGCAAAACCAGTAATAACCAATAATACGGTAATAATTATCTTTTTCATATTAATTTTTTTATATTTTATTTCAATTTGAGTGGCGAAATTTAAGTAATTTATTTTACTTCTTGCATTAATTTTTTAATTAATGGTGAAATTGCTATCATTACTATTCCAGCAATTAACGCATAAAGCGCCAACTGTTGGTAACCATCCGCATATACATTTAATTTTTCAAGATTAGAAGAATTTTCTGAAGCATC
>JANNCY010000072.1:0-2212 GCA_031387085.1 Flavobacteriales bacterium
GATGCTGTGTACAAAGTGTTAAGTTGTGGCAACTTTAGTGCGTTTTTGTTTGGGTTGTAAGTTGCTCCGTAACCTGTTACGAATGAAATTAAATCTTGGAAATTTGCAACGTTTTTTGCGTGTCCTGTTTCTGATGTAGATGCCATAATATATTGGTTTATAATTAATAGTAAACCAAAAATAACAAAAAAAGTTTTTTCTTACACTATTTATGTAAGAAATAATGGCTAACCGAAAGGTTAGCCATTTGTTTTTTTATATACCTGATTTAATTCGGTTGTCGTGTTTACATAACATTTGACAATTTGCAGAAATAGATTTACCGCCTTCATGCCATGGCGTAATGTGGTCGGCTTCCATTTCGTTGATTTCAAATTTTATATTACATTTTGGACAAATACCCTCTTGTCGTTCAAATGATTCTCTTTTCTGCTTGTCTGTAAATGCACGAATAGATAAATATTTTTCATTACGTGTTAATACATACTCGTAAATGCCTGATTTTTTTGTTACATCTTCGTCTTGCATTAATAGAGTAATTTCACTTTCTAATTTTGTTGCATCAAATTCTTTGTCTTTAAATTTATTGTACAAAATGCCATAATTAACGCCTTTCATTTCTTTTCGATATCTTGGAAATACAACTTTTATCCAATTTATCAGACTTGTAAAATATAACCACAATTCATTTGCATTTGGCTTATGCTGATTTATAGCCATATAATTTTCTATATTATCATTGCTAAACCAACTTATTGCTGTTTCTAAATAATCTTGACGAATTGCTGAACCTGTTAAATAGTCGTTTGCAATATTGTAGGCTGGACAATTTGACTTGCTAAAATATTTTTTTGCATCAGTTAACCAAGTTCCTGTATAAATTGCGTTACGCAATTCTTGATTTGTTAGTTTTTCTCCTGCTATGTTTATTGTTTTGAACCAATCTAATTTTTCTTTGTCGTTACCTTCGCAAAAGTAAACCATCAATTTGTATTCAAGTATCTGCTCTTTTTCTACATTAGTAAGATTATGAAAGTATAATGAGTTTAATGAAAACGTACCTGTTACATACTCGCAAATACTAATTGTTCGTTGTTGACCGTCTAAAACTTCATAGGTTTCATCTTCATTTTTTACCCAATACATCACATTTAATGGGAAATTTTTAATAACAGTTTCTATAACAGAATCTCGTTGTTTGTCTTTATAAACGAACTCTCGTTGATATTTTGGACGAATGTTAAGGTTTCCGCCAAATCCAACAACACCTTCTTCGTTATTGTTTAAATATCCAGTTGATACTTCACGGATTGAAATTTCCTTTAATTCAATTTTCATACTTTTTTATTTTTAATAATTATTCGAGCATAAATACTTGAATATAGTTCGCCTGTTTCACAATCTTTAAATGCTGGAACTTTGTCTTTTTGAGGGTTGTACTTCCGATATAAAGTGCCTTTTGCATTCACTGTGTATTTATTTGTAGGCTTACCCTCTTTATCCAATAGTTCCATTTTTGTATTACTTGAAAAATCTAAAGAACCAACAATGCCCAAACCAATTATTTCAAATTGTTCTGGATTATATTTATCAATAAAAGTAATTGGTACTCCAACAGCACCATCATAGTTCATCGGAATATCTTTTGTTTTATCAACATTTATTGCGTCATAATTTTCATATTTAGGATAATCACTTTCATTATATGATTTGTATAAAATTAAATCTTCGTGACGTTTTTTAGTTTCCATATTTGTAAACCAAACAATTCCTGATACTCTAATCATTCCATCTTTATGGTCAGTATCCGAAGCGTAATCAACATAATGATTATTTATAAAGTGAGCCATATTTCGATTAAAACCATATCCTAACCAAATTTTATTTTCTTTGATTAATTTAAAAATCTCTTTATAAGTAATTGAATTTTGATGCCCAACAATTATGAATTTTTTATCATATTCTATTAATTGTGCAACATACTCACTAAATAATGAAAAAGGTGGATTTGTTACAATAATATCTGCTTCTTTTAGAAGTCCTGAATGTGTTGAACTTTTAAAAGAAGCAGATATTATTGTAACAAATCCACCTTTTTCATTATTTCGTGAGTATGTTGCACAATTAATAGAATATGATAAAAATTTCATAATTGTTGGGCATCAAAATTCAATTACTTATAAAGAGATTTTTAAATTAATCAAAGAAAATA
>JANNCY010000077.1:0-25765 GCA_031387085.1 Flavobacteriales bacterium
ATTGAAGCTTAACATGAAAAAATATTTATTTATTGCCATACTGGGTTTGTCTGGTCAATTAAGCGTTTCCCAGTCGTATGAATTCCAAACCATTAAAGATATTGAAGCCACTCCAGTGATATCACAAGACAATACAGGAACCTGTTGGAGTTTTTCTACTACTTCGTTCTTAGAAGCTGAAATCATTCGTTTGACGGGCAAACACATCGATCTGTCAGAAATGTATAATGTGAGAAATACGTATCCGAAAAAAGCGTGGGTGTATGTAATGCGTCAAGGAAAAGCACAGTTTGGCGAAGGCGGTTTGGCACATGATGTAATGAATAGCGCTGCCGATTTTGGAGTGGTTCCGCAGAGTGCCTACAGTGGTAAGTTAACCCCTAATAAGACCTACAATCACGCCGAAATGACAGCGGTTTTAGAAGCGATGCTAAAAACCTATGTTACCAATCCGGGACGAAAATTAGCACCACAATGGAAAGACCCGATAAATGCTGTTCTTGATTCGTATATGGGCAAGAATGTAACCGAGTTTACATACGAAGGAAAGATTTACACTCCTAAGAGTTTTTTGGAAATGACCAAAATAAAACCAAGCGATTATATTACCATTTCTTCATTTACCAACTACTCAAATTACAAATCATTTTTATTGGATATTCCCGACAATTTCTCTAACTGATTATTTTACAATTTGCCTTTAGATGAATTTGTACAAAATATTGACAATGCGTTAGATAAAGGATTTACTGTTGCATTAAATTGTGATGTTTCAGAGCCTACTTTCTCTGGTAAAAATGGTATCGCAGTGATTCCAGAAAATAAAACGGATGCTGTAACTATTTTAACTGAAATCAAAACTGAAAAGAATATTACGGCAGATTACCGTCAAGCGGAATATGAAAATGGTACTACAAATGATGATCATTTAATGCACATTACCGGAAAAGTAAAAGACCAAAAAGGAAACCTATATTATAAAGTAAAAAACTCGTGGGGGACAAAATCAGGAAAAGACGGTTTTGTGTACATGAGTGTTTCGTATTTAAAATTACAAGCTATTTCTGTTTTAATTCACAAAGATGGTTTGAGTGCAAAAACAAAAACGGCATTAGGAATTTAGTATTTCACATCCATTTATATTAAATAATAATGTAAATTTGTAATTAAATATTGCTATTAGCCTCAAAAATGAAAAGATTCCTTTCTTCGAAAAATGCGTTCACCATGATTATTTTATGGGGTGTTGTGCTGTTTATGATAGCCATGTTAGCATACAATTTTGATAAAGGCGCCTTTTCATTAGCACCATTTATCATTCTTGCTGTAGCCACAGCGTTAATTATTTGGGTTTTATTGGATACTCGTTATGTTATAAAAAACAATTTTTTACTGTACCGTTCGGGTCCATTTAGAGGAAGAATAGATATTACCAAAATTAAAAAAATAAAAAAACATTCGGGAATGTTTGTCCCTGTTTCAATGAAACCAGCGCTAGATACTAAAGGTTTTATTATCACTTTTAATAATGACGATATGTTTGTTTCACCACAACATAGTGACATTTTTCTAGAAGAAATACAAAAAATCAATCCTGAAGTTGAAGTCGTATAATTCGAATTTTATAAAAATTAAAAAGACATCGTAAATCTTAAGGTTTACGATTTTTTTTATCCAATTTTCACAGAGGTCATGGTTAATGAACCGCCAACCGCTTTGTCATTAAAAAAATGAATTTCATCATTACTTTGTTGTAGTGCAATGCTGTATAGCAAAGGATAATAGTGATCGGGTGTTGGTATAGCTAGCTTAGCAGCACTACCTAATTTTTCATATTCAATTAAAGATTTAAAATCGCCGTTGCTTATTTTGTCTTTAAAAACAGTATTCATTTCAATCGCCCAATCAAAACCATAGTTTGTTTCATCAAGTTTATCCCAAGCTACCTTGCGAAGATTGTGTACCATATTTCCGCTTCCAATAATTAGCACGCCTTTTTTTCGTAACGAAACGATTAGCTTTGCCAGATCAAAATGATATTGTGCTGGTTTGTTATAATCGATGCTCAATTGCAAAACCGGAATATCCGCATTGGGATACATGTGTCGCACCACCGACCAGGTTCCGTGATCCAAACCCCAATCGTGATCCAAACCAACAGTTGTTGAAGTAATTAAATCGGCTGTCACTTTTGCCAATTCGGGACTTCCATTTGCTGGATATTGTACATTGTACAACGCTTCAGGAAATCCTCCAAAATCGTGAATCGTTTTCGGATGTTCCATTGCTGTGATGAAAGTTCCATTGGTAAGCCAATGCGCTGATATAACTAAAACCGCTTTTGGTTTCGGAATTTCATTTCCCATTTTCGACCAGTTTCTTGAAAACTCATTGACTTCAATTCCGTTCATAGGTGAGCCGTGTCCAATAAACAATACTGGAAGCTGAACTTCTTCTTCTTTTAAATCGTTAGACCAATGGTACAAAGACTGCAGTGCATCCATGGTTATATTAGGTAAATACCATCTTCTTTAATTTCAATTTGCTTTTGACGGTAAAGGTTTCCGATTGCTTTCTTGAAGTTCTTTTTGCTCATTTGCAAGACTGTTTTAATATCCTCTGGATGGGAATTATCATTCAATCGTAAAAACCCGCGGCTGGCTCTTAATTCGGTTAAAATCTTTTCTGCATTAGGTTCAATGGCTTCAAACCCGAGTTGGTTGAAAGAGACATCAATTTTACCATCTGGGCGGATGTTTTTTATGTAGCCTTTTAATCGTTGACCTGGCTTTACTTCTTTGTACACCTCATCTTTGTACGCCAATCCTTTGTGCTTTTCATTGATTATGACGTTGATTCCAATATCCGTAATATGAGAAACGATGATATCGACTTCTTCATTGTTTTCAACGGTGATGTTTTCGTTATCTAAAAACTGATTGGTTTTGCTGGATGCTGTTAGTCTTTTGGTTTTTTCATCCATGTACATGTACACCAAATACCTTTTTCCCTGCTCCATAGGACGTGCTTGCTCTTTAAAAGGAACGAACAAATCTTTCTCCAATCCCCAATCTAGGAAAGCGCCAAATTCATTAATGTAATTCACGCGTAACCAGCCAAATTCATTCAATACAATGTACGGTTCTAAAGTTGTAGCAACTGGTCTTTCTTCGTGATCGAGATAAACAAAAACGGCTATTTCATCTTCCAATTCAAAATGCTCTGGAACATATTTGTTGGGTAATAAAACATCGTCGGTTCCATCGGTAAGGAACAAACCTACTTTGGTATCTCTATCTATTTTTAAGGTATTGAATTGGCCAATATTCATGATCGTGTACTAATTTTGTACAAAGGTACGAATTAGGAATTAGGAATTAGGAATTAGGATTTGATTACATTTGAAAAATACTAATCCGCAAAGGACAAATGCAAATAACAGATCAAAACCAAATCAATGCCGAGGAATCGGATTATTTGTATGTGAAAATTTCACAACTTCCCAATTCTGGCAATGGTCTATTTACTGCCATTGACATATATAAAGAGGAGATAATTGCTGTTTTTAAAGGTGAGATATTAACTGATAAAGAGTCTGATAAAAGAGCCAAACAAGGCAATAACAACTATTTCATGAATTTGCTCAACGGAAGTATTTTAGATTGCATGCATACCGATTGCTATGCAAAATATGCAAATGATGCTTCGGGTTTTGTAAAATCTGATTATAAAAATAATGCAAAAATAACGTTGGATGAAAATCAAAATGTTTGCCTTATTGCAATTAAAAAAATCAAGTCAGGTGAAGAAATTTTCTGTGATTATGGAAAGAATTATTGGAAAAAATATCTTTTTTAAATTATATTTTATAATTTTAACCTTTTGATTAAAAACCATTTACATGAAAAATATACTAATATTAATTGCATTACTAACTACATTCTCTATTAATTCACAATCTTTCGAATGGGTAAAAACGCCACCAATAGTATTCAATTCATCTCCATCTACAATTGGTTATCCAACAATTTGTGACGCTTTTGGAAATATATACGTAAGCGGATTTGTAAACAATGCCTATAATTATTCCGAGATTTTTGGCGATTTATTTTATAATAAATATGATAATTTGGGTCAACTTCTATTTTCTAAAACCATTACAGGGAAAGCACAAGTATATGATATTCAGAGCGATTCATCGGGAAATATTTATGTTGCTGCTGCTTATATACAGTCAATAACTATCGACAACACTACTATTTCTTCAACCTCTCAAGGTGTAAATCCATTATTATTAAAATTTAGTGCTAGTGGTATACTTTTATGGCAAATTGAAATACCGAGTTTTAATACTTCTATAAATCATTTTAACTCAATTGCTATTGATAGTGCTGATGCTGTTTATATTTGTTATGACAATTATAATTATTCCTATGTTAAAAAACTAGATGCAAATGGGACTGTGCTTTTAACTATTGAACAGCAAAATGTCAGTCTCATTTCGTCAGTAAGTGTTGATAATGAAGGTTATATCTACACAGCTGGAGCTTGTGCCAATTCCAATGCAAAATATGCAAATGTAACAGTAGCAGCACCATTTTCATACAACACCTATGTAGCAAAATATTCCCCAACAGGTGTTTATCAATGGGTAAAGTATGTTCAAGATATTACCTGTTCAAATCCACAAGTAAGAGCTAAAAGC
This sequence comes from Flavobacteriales bacterium, assembly GCA_031387085.1. Lineage (GTDB taxonomy): Bacteria > Bacteroidota > Bacteroidia > Flavobacteriales > Flavobacteriaceae > Flavobacterium. The sequence continues at coordinate 4,706 of JANNCY010000077.1, forward strand.
CAAAATGAAGTTTATTTTAGTTCCACTCTTTATGGCGCTTATTCATTTGGCAGTATTACTGCTCAAGGTCCGAATAGTGGTTATGATTTTTTTATTGCCAAACTTAATTCAACTGGAAATTTTCAATGGGTTCGTGAAATTCCCATTACAGGAAGCGCTTTTATAGGAAAAAGAAAATTCCTTAATTTAGATTATTTAGGAAATATTTATTTTGCAGGAAGTACCTCTGGAACTGTAAATTGGGGAAATAATATTTCCACAGTAGCGTCTATATATCAAGACGGACTGATTCTTAAATATGATCCCAACGGAACTATTGTAATGGCAAAAACGGCAGGTGGAACGGATACAGATCGGTTTGATGGCGTTACAACAAATAATTTGGGTGATATATTTGTTTCAGGAATTGCTCGTGGCACTTCAAATTTTGATGCAATTCAACATTTAGAATCTGATCCTTTTAAGTTTTATCCATTTCTTGCAAAAATCAACATCTCAAATTTAAATTATTCAGAGTTTGATTATGAAGCTATTATAGTATATCCAAATCCAACTAAAGATTATTTTAATATTAAAAACGCAAAAATGTATTCTAAAGGTGAAATTTATACAATTTTAGGAAGTAAAATAAAAGAATTTGAAATTAATGCATCACCAATTTCAATTCAAGAATTGTCAAATGGGACTTATTTCATAAAATTAGATGGTTACAAAATTTTTAAATTAATAAAATCTTAAACCAACTTCGTAAAATACGGTAGAATAATTGAAATTATAACAAATTTTCATTAGTAACAAAATACATCTTCATCAATCCTTTATTTTTAACCTCAATTCCTCCTCGATACTCGCAATGAAAAGTATCCTTAATTAATTCAAAAGTACTTTCGGAGATATTAATTTTTCCAGGTTCGGAATTGGCTTCCATTCGAGAAGCAATGTTAACAGTATCTCCCCAAATATCATAAGAAAATTTCTTTAAACCAACCACACCCGCAATAACAGGACCTGAACAAATTCCAATTCGAATACTATAACGTGTTTGATCAATAGTCGTATTTTTTTTAGACATTTCTACAAACTCAGCAATTTCAAATGCAGCAAGTACCATTTTATAAGCATGGTCTTTAGTAGGAAATGGCAAACCACCAGCACACATGTAAGCATCGCCAACTGTTTTGATTTTTTCTAAGTCATATTTCTCAATTATTTCATCAAATTTTGAAAAATAATAATCCACACTTTCTACCAATTTTTCTGGAGTCAATTTTTCAGCATATTTAGTAAATCCTTCAAAATCCGTAAACAATACTGTTACCGATTCAAATTTTTTAGCTTCAACTTTACCACTTTTTTTTAATTCATCGGCTGTTTCTTCGGGTAGAATATTCAATAGTAAGTTATCCGAACGATTCCTCTCTTCTTCAATTATACTATTGGTTTTTTTAATGAATTTATACCGTCTATTCAACCCCAAAGCAATTAAAAAAATTAAGAACGCAGCAATAATAGTAGCATAAACTATAATACGCTGGTTTTTTTTGGATTGATTCAGTAAGTCAACTTCTACTTGTTTTTGAGAAACTTCAAAATTTGTTCGCAAATCCGCAATTTTTTGGATTGAAGCAAGATTGCTTACACTATCGCGATAAACAATATGATTTTTATAATATTTAAAGGACTCACCTGCATCACCAAAATTTTTATAGAGTTCTGAAAGTTTTAAATTTGAAGTACTTATCTGCTCTTTCAACCCGTATTTTTGGGCTAACTCCAAGCTCCTTTTAGCATATTTGAGTGCGGTTTCCTTGTCCTTTTGTTTGAAATAAATATCCGACATGTAGGTCAAATATTCTGAAATAGCATAATAATCTTTCAACTCTTCAAGAATTGCAATTGCTTGGCTAATATTCGATTTCGCTAAATCATCCTTTCCTTGCTCTGCATAGACCATTCCTATATTTCCCAAATTATAAGCACTTCCAATTTGATAGTCCACTTTCTTAAAAATCGCTCCAGATTCTTTAAAGTTTTTTAATGCTAATTCGTACTTTTTATTTTTGGAATATTCATCACCTGCATTTAATAAAGCCGAAGCCAATCCAATTGAATTATCTGTTTTTCTCAATAAACTAATGGCTTTATTATAATAAATCTCTGCGTTTTTTGAATCTCTCATTACTGAATAAACATCGGCAATAGAAGAATATGCAACCCCTTGTCCAACAATATATTTTGCTTTAATTGCAGCATTCACACTTTTAAAAAATGCATCTAAAGATTTATTTAAATCTCCAGCAATTCGGTGCTTATACCCTTTTTGTAAATAACCCCTATGCAAATACAGATAATTTTTTTCTGACTTTGCTAAAACAATAAGTTCTTCTGCATATTTTAATGATAATTTGAAATTGGTTGTTTCATTAAATGACAAATTTCTAAGTAATTCTAATTTCTCAGAATTATTCAGAAATTTGTCTTCTTTATAAATTTTTACAAGACTATCTGCTATTTTTTGATCTTGAGCAAAAATAGTAATGCTGCAAAAAAACAAAAAAAAAGAGCATTTACTAAAATATCTATTAACCCGAAATGTCATTATAGATTAACTTGTAACTTTGGGTCTATTGAATAAATGCCGCGCGATTTAACTCCGTTAAAAACATCAAAATAGAGAGAATAGGTTTCTCCTTCTCCATTGGTATCATTTTCAACAACACCTACAAATTGACCTTCTCCATTTCCTTTTATTCCTTTACCTCCAAAAATATTAGAACCTCCTGTACAATCTATATTAGTAATTGTAACTAGGTCCTCTTTAGAATCTAGAGAAACACCTTCCCAAATCACTGTATCTCCTACAGTTAAAGCAACGGTATACTCTTCGTTAGTAACACCTTCAGGTTGTTTGAAATTAGATTTTTCATCTACATTTTTTTCATCAATTGATTGCGTGTTTACATAAAGTGTAATTGTTATTGTTAGTGCCATGATTTAAATATTTAATGGTTATTGAATAATTTAAATGAAATAGAAAAAGGCTTGGGGAAACCAAAATGATAAAAAACTTGAATGAGGTTATCAAATATAGTAATTTATTTACAGATTTGAAATTTTTATTTAAAAACAGTTTATTTATTTGCAATTGTAAAAAGCAATACTACATTTAAAAAGGAATCACTATTGAAAACTATACTAACTCTTTAAAATACTGCAATACGATTGCATCATTTTCACGTGTTGGAGTGAATACTTCTAAAATAGTAGGTCGTTCATTTTGATTGTATAATTTTTTTAAACCTTCTTCTACTGTTTTTTCATCACTTGCTGTGTAATAATTCATTTGGTACATTTTTGCCAAATGCTCGGCAGTCAAACAATGCGAAGTTTCGAAAAAAGTATTAAAAACTGGCGTTTCTGAATGACCCGGTAAGATTCGGAAGATACCTCCTCCTCCATTATTAATCAAAATGATTTTGAAGTTTTTCGGAATGTAATTATTCCATAAAGCGTTGCTGTCGTATAAAAATCCGATATCGCCTGTAATTAAAACCGTTGGTTTTTTACTTCCTACAGCTGCACCAATAGCGGTTGATGTACTTCCGTCAATGCCACTAGTTCCTCGATTGCAAAAAACGGAAACAGAAGTTGCCATCGGAAACAATTGCGCATAACGAATGGCGGAACTGTTGCTGATTTGCAATAGACAATTTTCGGGAAGTTGTTGCAGCACTTTTTCGAATCCTTTTAAATCGGAAAACGGAATTTTGGATAAATATTCCTGATGTTTTTTAGCACGATGTAATTGTATTTCGCGCATCTTTTGATTGTAATTGCTTTCGACAGCAGTGGTCAAAATAAAAAACGAATTGAAGAATACATTTGGAGACACTTTAAAATGCTTGGTCAAACATCCGAAAGTATCATACGCTCGCAATTCGTCAATATGCCAATGTTGTTTGGGTTGGTATTTACGCAGAAACGATTTGATTCTCTTTGAAACAATCATGCCTCCAAAAGTGATTAAAATTTCGGGTTGAAAATCAAAAAAATCGGCTTCTGTAAAAGGCGTAATTATCGTATCAATATTGGTAATGAAATTTTCATGATGCAAATTTGAGGTTGTTTCAGTCATCACAACGACCGATGGATCATTGGTTAACCGGTCAACAATCGCTTGATCAATTGCATTTGGATAATTGGTTCCTACTAAAATCAGTTTCTTTTTCGATTGATTCCAATCGGAGGCATACCTTGAAAGTGGTTCATCTAAAATAATTTCTTTTGCTGTAGACGACGTAATTTTAGATTCTACCAAAAGTTCCTCAACAGTTTCATACAAAGGTTCTTCAAATGGAACATTAATGTGAACTGGCCCTTTTTTAGCAATAGCTTCATTAATTGCTGTATTGATTAAAAAATCATTTTCTTCTGAAGCATTTTCATCTAAATTGGCATTAAACACCGAATGGTTTTCGTACACATTAGCCTGGCGAATGGTTTGTCCGTCACCAATATCAATTTTGTTTTTAGGACGATCAGCAGCAACTACAATTAACGGAATCTGACTGTAAAAAGCTTCTGCGAATGCCGGATAATAATTCAACAATGCCGAACCCGAAGTACATAGAACGGCTACAGGTTTTTGAATTTGTTGGGCAATTCCCAAAGCGAAAAAAGCAGCGCAACGTTCGTCGGCAATACTATAACAAGTAAAATTAGGGTTGCTGGTAAATCCAATAGTTAAAGGGGCGTTTCTGGATCCGGGGGAAATTACAATATGTTGGATTCCTTTGGCACAAAAAATTTCGATTATCGATTGTGCTAAAGGTATTTTTGGGTAAATCATTGGCTATTGCGAGGTACTAAGCACTCGAGCGTAGCGAACAGAGCGTAAGCTAATCTCTCCTTCTTTTAATTAATTGTTAAATTTAAAACATTAAAACTTACTGCAAAGTTACAAAGTAATTTCAAGTCTTTGGATGTATTTTATTATTTTTGAACTCAATTTACATCCGAATGGAAATCAAAATCCGACCTTATCAACTATCCGACGCAAAAGCGATTTTAGAAATCATCAATGATGCTATTCTGACGTCAACGGCCTTATACGATTATGAGCCAAGAACTATTACCAATCAGGTAGCCATTTTTGAAGATAAATTAGCAAAAGGGTTTCCAGTTATTGTAGCGACAGAAAATGAGCAAGTTGTTGGTTTTGGTTATTACAGTGAATTCCGCTTTCGCGAAGCGTATAAATTTACAGTAGAACATTCGGTTTATGTTACTAAAGATGTTATCGGAAAAGGTATTGGTAAACTAATTATGCAGCATTTAATCGATTTGGCAAATGCACAAAAACTCCATACAATGATTGCCGTTATCGATGCCGAAAATGAAAGCAGTATTGCTTTTCATGAAAAATTCGGATTTGAAACGGTTGGAATTATTAAAGAATCTGGATTTAAATTTGATCGATGGTTAGATAGTGTAATAATGCAAAAAATGCTATAAAAAAAAGCGACTTTCAATTGAAAGTCGCCTTTTTATTTATTAAAATTAACTACTATTTATTTATAGCACTTAAAATTTCTTCACTCATTGGAGTAACTTTAGGTGAAAATATTTTCTCTAATTGACCATTTTCATTAATTAAATATTTTTGAAAATTCCATTGTACTTTACTGTCTTCAAACCCGTTCTTATCTTTTTGTGTTAAGAACTGATACAGTTCACACTTATCTTTTCCTGATACAGCAACTTTACTCATCATTGGGAAAGTAACACCAAAATTATTCGTGCAAAATGTTTTAATTTCTGCATTTGAACCTTGCTCTTGCTGACCAAAATCATTAGAAGGAAATCCAACAATAACTAGATTATTGTTTTTCATTTTTTGATATAATTCTTCTAATTCTTTATATTGTGGAGTGTAACCACATTTTGAAGCCGTATTAACAATAAGTATTTTTTTACCTTTTAAATTCTTAAAATCATATTCTTTTCCATCAATATCGGTTACCTTAATACTGTACAAATTAGGTTTATTCATCGCCATTTTTCTATTTTGCTCTTTAACTTCCTCAGTTTCTTCAACTCCTAATACTTCCGTGGTTATCCCAGATGATTGTATTACAATTACTGGAGTTTCTTTACTTTCAGGGTTAACGGTTTCCTGTGCATTGCTTTGTAAGCATATTAGAAATAAAATTCCGCCTGCTATTTTTATTACATTTTTCATATCTCTATTTTATAAATTAAGGAGTCAAAAATAAGAATTTAAAAATACAATTCTAAATTTTTAACAAATAAAATAAAAGCCCAATGAAAATCAACATTGAGCTTTTACACAACAAAAAACAAAACAAACCAATTAAAAACGTAGTCTAACTTTCGCTTTTAAAAAGAAAGGCGTTCCTGGGGTAAAATGAATTTCCTCTACACTTTGGGTTTCATTTTGTAACTGTGATTCGGTGGCAAATTGGGTTTCATTCCATTTGGTGTTGAATAGGTTTTCTGCTGATACTCCGAAAGTGATATTTTTATAATCGTAATTCACATTCATATCAGCTACTGTATATCCTTTTGCGACGATCGAATTGTCTTCGTTTGCCGGACGTGATTTTAAATATCGGTAATGAAATCCGCCCGAAAATCCTTTGTGTTTTGCAAGACTCAATCCACCTATAGATGTGAAATCAGGTGCTAACGGAATGTAATCCTGGCCTTTGGGTGCATCAATACTTCTACCATGCGTATAATTAGCATCGACATCAACAAACAAGTTATCGGTTAATTGGTATCGCAAGCCCATGTCAAATCCCATTCTTTTTGTTTTCCCAGATATTTCTACTGTAGCAGCGTCGCCAACATACACTAATTCTTCCTGCAACTGTAAATACCACAAAGCGGAGTTTACTACCAATCGTGGGAGTGCTTTGAAAATCACTCCCAAATCGGTTCCAAAAGCTGTTGGAAGAATCTCATTTCCTGAATTCTCAACCACTACTCGTGTATCATTCGAATGAAAGCCAAATCCTGTTTTTAAATACAATTGAAAATTGGCGTTTTGAGAATAAATGAAATTCAGTTTTGGTGAAAATTTGCCTTTATTCTCGTTCTGGGTTTTATAATTCGCTGCTAATTTATCTTGGTAATTGAACTTAAAATAATCGATTCGAATAGCTGGATTAATCTTTAATTTTCCAAAATCGAATTCGGTGTTTAAATATGAAAATACATTCGTTTGATCGATATCTCCCAATTTCAATGTCTGAAGAGTAGTATTTCTATTTAAAGTATGTGACAGTTCTGTATTGGTCGTTTCATCGTTACGAAATCCAAAACCCAACTGAAACAATGATTTGACTTTATTGAAATTTACTTTTTTATTGATTTCTGAATTCAGTCCATATATATTTCTTTTTTCTTTCTGGCGGATTTGATCTCCGTTTATTGGATCTTCCAAGAAAAAAGTAAAATTAGAATACAACTCAAACTCGTAATTGGAATAAAACACATTCGATTTTACAAACGAATTTTCGTTGATTGGTTTTGTATATGCGATATTGAAATTGGTGCGCGATGTCTTTCCTCCTTCGGTAGCATCAACGGCACCAAATCGTGAAATCGTTTCGTTGTCAATTAGTCGTTGTGGAATCTGACCTGAAGCATCCCATTTACTTGTAAAATGAGAAGCAATAATGGCTAATTTGCTATTGTTATTTAAAATACTTGTGTATTTTCCAAACAGGTTTATTCTCTTGAAATTTTGTGGTGATTCAAACGGACCATCCGTCAACACGTATTCGGTGGCGAAATAAGCGTTCTGATTTTTCTTGTTTTCCAAAAGATTAAATATACCAACGGTTCGCAAAGTGTTGAATTGTCCCGCTTCGATACTGATACTACTTTTATCTACTTTATCCTTGGTTTGAAAAGCAACATAACCTGCTGTAGTAAAATCGCCTTTGTTGGCATAATAGGTTCCTTTTCCAAAGTCGATTTTTTCAATCGTTTCGGGAATGACAAAATGCAAATCGGCATAGCCTTGTCCGTGTGCATGAGAAACCATATTGACTGGCATTCCGTCGACAGAAATTGCAATGTCTGTCCCGTGATCGATATCAAAACCGCGTAGAAAAATTTGTTCTGCTTTTCCACCACCTGCATGTTGACCTATAAACAATCCGGGCACTTTTCGCAACACTTCCTGTGACGAATTTACCGGAGCTGTTTGCAAATCGATTTTAGAAATTACATTCATAGCATTTAATTTCGATTGGATAACAACTTCATCCAACTTATAAGTATCGTTTTCTAAAGCCACCGTAACTTCATTGGAAGTGATGGTATAATTCGTTTTTTTAAATCCCAATGCGGAAACAGTTAATACATCTCCAATCGAAGTTTTATCGATAGCGAAATGACCAAATTCATCAGTATGCGCATGCGATTGCGAGTTGGTGTTTACAATATATGCATTTTCAATACGGTCGGAATTACTGTCTACAATGCTTCCTTTTTGTATTTGTCCAAAGGATAATAAACCTACGAGTAGCATTAAAAAAGACACTATTTGTTTCATTATAATTGCGCTATTTTAGCAGTATAATTCGGACCCAATTCATAGGTGCTTTCTTTAAGACTTTCTTTAATTTTCTTAGCTGTTTCTAACCTATTATTGGCTTTGTAAATTACCGCCAAATGATAGTTCAGCATCGGTTCATGCGATTTTCCAACAACATATTTCTGTTCTATTTGAAATGCTTTCTTCGCGTCACCAAGATTGTAATACGACCACGCTAACAAATCATACGAATCGGGAGTTGGTCGGTGATTGATTTCTATTTTAGCAATTTCTAATGCTTTTGATGCTGTCGTTTTATCATCTGAATAAATCAAGGTATTGTACTTATTATACATGGCACCATATCCGGCATTTTCAAGCATTTTAAAATACTTTTCTAAATTTTCTTTTTTATCGGAAGTGTTGTTTTCATATTCCGCAATTTTGGATTTTAGCAAATAAAAATCGGGTGTGTCGTGATTTTTAGAAATGGCTGCAATAATACGTTTGGCTTCTGAAGTATTTTTTTCATGAGAAAAAGCAATCCAGGCTATTCCTTTTAGTGCATAACTATGATTGGGTTCAACAGCTAATGTTTTCAAATAGTAATTATACGATTCTTTTATATTTCCGGCATGACCGTTTAAATCTCCTAAATTAGAATAGGTCCAAATCTTCAAACTTTTGTTATCATTCACTTCGGCAACAGCTTTGGCTTTTTCCATAAAAACAATAGCCGTTTTTAAATCGCCTTTGTGATCGCTCCATTTGGATAATCGGATTAGGAAATCAAAATCATTAAAGTCTTTTATGAAAGTCAAATTGGCTTCTGCTGCTGTGTAGTTGCCGAGTTCCATATTGACATCAAAAAGTAGTTTTTGTGTTTCCATCATTCCGTCACCAATAGCCAATGCCTTATTCGCTAAAACCAATGCCTCTTTAAAACGATGTTGCGAAATGTAGTTTCTGGCTAACGAACGAATGGTTCCTGTAGAAGAGTATTTCATTCTTTGATTGGATTGCGTTAACAACATTTCTGTTTTAATTAGATAATCGATGTTACCCGTAATTTCAAATAACTTCGAATAATTGGATGCTATCTGACTTAAATAACTGGTTTGATTGGGAGCTACATCGAATTTTTTCTGCCAAAAATCAATCTCTCCTTTTGCAAAATCGAGTGATTTATTTTCTTTTGCATTCAGGTATTTATCATAATCTTTTGAATTCGTTACCTGATCTGATTTTGTTTCACAGCTTACTATACAATAAGTAGTAAATACAAGTAGCATTACTTTATTTAATGATTTCATTTGATGTGTTTTTGTTGTTGTTTTTGTTGTTTGGAATAAAAACAGAGCGCAGAAAATGCCTACGCTCTGTTCAGAATTATACTACCATGAAGTAGCTAAATAAGGAAATGAGGCAGAAAAGGTTTTGTCATTGGTATTCACATGATCGGATGTAAGTGCTGCATTTGATGTTCCTGCTGGTCCACCGAAAATCAATAATAATTCCACATCAATAACATCATCTGCAAGTGCTCTTCCTGTAAGTATATTGGTTCCGTCAAAGAAAGTAGTCGTTCCTGTTTTGGCAACTCCTAATACATCTGTAGCCAACAAACCTGTTAATTGAGCAGCAGTTTGTCCTAATGCATTGGTAGTGTAACCCGAATTCAAAGCCAATAATCGTGTTTGAAAAATCGATTGATAAGCGGCACCCATTGCCGATGGAATGGTCGAATTGAAAGTGTCTTTTGGTGTTCCTGATGCAATAAATACAGTGTTTATTGCAGGTCGTGCCATTTGATCTTTTTGTACATAGGTTCCTGAAAAATCAACTGCTGCTTCTGGAGTATCATCGTTACTATCGCAACTTGTAAAAGCGACTGTAGTAAGAATCGATAAAGCTATTATTCTAAATTTATTTGTTTTCATCTTTAAATTTTTAAGTTGTATTAATTATATTTTTTGTTTTGTTTCTGCCCAAACGTTAATGGATGCTGAAGAACCCAACATCGATTTTGGCACTTCAATAATCGTTGCCATAACATTTGTTCCTGCAAAGGTGTCTGTTCCTGGATTGTTAAAACCTGCAGCAGTTCCCATCAGAATAGCTTTAAATTGATTCAAATCAAAAAAGAAAGGATCGTCTCTTGGACCAGCAAAAAATTTCATTCCGTTTTGCGTTGCCGTAACTGGTGTGCTTCCGTAAGCCGAAATGGTTACACTTCCTGAAGGAGCACTTGTTTTCACTGTACTTGAAGTTCCTGTTGTTCCTGGAGCAGTTGGACCGAAGAAGTACATTTTGTCCCCTCTTTTAATAGCTTGGATAACCAAATCTTCTACGTTATCACCATTGTTGTCAATGTTGATTTCTGTCATTACATTTTCATTAAATGTAGCGGTAGCAGTTGCAGCCGGACTTAATAATCCTTGCGTGTTTACTACAAATACCATGTTGTTTGTGTCTTGACCTTGAAAAGCGTACACATCGGTAATATCGTTTGCATTACCGGTAACTGCTGGCGCATCGGCGTGATCCGCTGCAATTAAAATTAAACCTGATAGCACAACTAAAGATAGTCCTGCGTAAATTTTTGTTTTTTTCATTTTTATATTATTTAATAAGTTATTGAGGGATATACGAGCTATTATTCTTTATGGTTTTAAAAAAAGTAAATAATACTATTTTTATTAAAAAAAACAGCGTGTAATCTTTGATTACACGCTGTTTAAATTAGAATGATACAATGCTACCAAGGAGAAGCTAGGTATGGAAATGAGGATAAAAAAACTTTATCGTTACCATTTACGTGATCAGAAGTTAAACTGGCATTTGACGCACCTGTTGGACCTCCAAAAATTAATAGCAATTCAACATCAATTACATCATCAGATGGATTTCTTCCAGTTAACACATTTGTCCCATCAAAGAAAGTCGTCGGTGCTGTTTTACTGACATTTAATACATCGGTTGCTAAAACTCCAGTAAATTGACTAGCAGTTAAACCTAAAGCATTTGTTGTATATCCTGGATTTAAAGCCAATAATCGCGATTGAAAAATCGATTGATAATTGGCTCCCATTGTAGAAGGAATTGCTGAATTAAAAGCATCTTTTGGTGAACCAGAGCCAATAAATACAGTGTTTATTGCTGGTCGCGCCATTTGATCTTGTTGCACAAAAGTACCTGCGAATTTTTTTCCGCTTTTAGCTAATTGGTCATTATTTGGATCCGTTATACCATCATTGTTATCGCAACTTACAAAAAGAGTAGATAAAGAAATAAATGACAATGTTATTATTGTAAATTTTAATGTTTTCATTTTATTTGATTTTAAGATATTAATTTATTGTCTTCTTTTTGTTTCTGCCCATACATTAATTGTCGAAGAATTTCCCAACATTGATTTTGGTACTTCAATTATTGTAGAAAGAACATTAGTCCCTGAGAATGTATCTGTTCCCGGATTGTTAAAACCAGATGCAGTTCCCATCAAAATTGATTTGAATTGATTTAAATCAAAAAAGAAAGGATCATCTCTTGGTCCAGCAAAAAACTTCATTCCGTTTTGAGTTTTAATAATAGGCGCATTTCCGTAAGGTGTAATTTTGACTTTGCCAGTTTCTTGATCTTCATCAATTTGACTTGTCACACCTGTACTTGCTGGCTCATAAGGCCCGAAGAAATACATGTCATTTTTTTCTCTAATAGCTTGAATGACTAAATCTTCAACATTGTCACCATTTGTATCAATGTTGATTTCCTGTAATAAGTTTTCATCAAATGCTACTGACGTTGTTGCACTTGGTGATAACAATCCTTGCGTATTTACGATAAATACCATGTTGTTGGTGTCTTGCCCTTGAAAAGCATACACATCGGTAATATCCGAAGCATTACTGGTAACCGACGGTGCATCTGCATGATCCGCCGACATAAAAACGAGGCCTGAAATCACCACCAGTGATAGACCAAATAAAATCTTTGTTTTTTTCATTATAATTAATTTTAAGGGTTAAAATTTAATGTACGAGAAAAAATTACTTCGGGTTTTTTAAAATGGTGAAAATTTTAATAAGTAATTAATATTTATTTTTTAACAATTATTTTATTAAAAAAAAATACTTTTATAAATCCAAAACAGTAAGTCTATCGTATATGTTCACAACAAAAAACAAAAAACAAAAACAATGACACAGGAAGAATTAATTCCGTTAATCCTTAAGAAGGATGAGCGGGCGTTTACTATCATGTATGATATGTATTCTAAAAGTTTGTTTTCGGTGATTTCCAATCTATTAAAAGAAACAGAAGATGCAGAAGATGTTTTGCAGGAAGTATTTGTAAAAATCTGGAAAAGCATTGACAGCTACAATGAAAGCAAAGGAAGGTTTTACACATGGATTGTCAATATTGCCCGCAATTCGGCAATCGATAAGCTAAGGTCTAAAGGGTACAATAACAATCAGAAAAACCTGTCTTCCGATAATTTCGTACATCTGTTGGACGATAGCAATAAACTGGTCAACAGAATTGACACTATTGGAATTCACGAATTTGTGAAAAAATTAAAACCGAAGTGTATCCAATTGATTGAATTATTATTCTTTCAAGGATATACACAACAGGAAGCTTCTGAGGAACTCGAAATCCCGCTAGGAACTGTTAAAACGCAAAATAGAAATTGTATTAATGATTTAAGAACCTATTTAAAAGTATAATGAGTACAACAGATATAATAAATTCAGGAGATTTAGAACTTTATGTTTATGGAATATTAAACGAGGGTGAAATGAATCAAATTGCCAATTTGTCAAAGATTGATAGTATTTTGAAAAACGAAATTGTACAGATAGAGAAGAGTATTCTCAATTTATCAAGTAGTTTTTCTCCTATACTTTCTTCTGATGTGTATCAGAAAATCAAAAATCAAATTGACTTAAAAGAGGGTAAAGTAATAAAAATGAAATCGAAACAAAGTGGTTTAAATTATATTGGTTGGGCAGCTTCAATTGCATTATTGATTGGAATTGGCTATCAATACAACAAACAAACTGCAGCTGAAAATCAAATCGTTACTATCGAAAAAGAAAAGGCAAAACTCAACGAAGCGGTAGCAGCTTCTGAAATCAAAAATGCAGCAACTCAAAAAGTTTTGGATATTGTTCGCGATGCCAAAAATACAGTAGTGACTTTAGGTGGACAAGCAGCAGCGCCAACTTCGTACGCGAAAATATACTGGAACAAAGAAACACAAGTGGTTTATGTTGATGCTGCCGGACTGCCAGAACCTCCTGAGGGAATGGTCTACCAAGTATGGTCGTTGAAACTGAGCCCGACATTGACGCCAACTAGTATTGGTTTGCTAGACAACTTTAAATCGGATGCCACTAAGGTTTTTGCTGTTAGTAAAACAGGCGACGCCGAAGCTTTCGGAATTACTCTAGAACCTGCTGGTGGAAGTGCGACTCCAACAATGGAACAATTATATACTTTGGGAAAAGTATAATTTAAACCCCAGATTAACTAAAAAGGCTCCATAGTTTGGAGCCTTTTTTTTATTTATTTTTTCTTGTAATGCTTTTTATAACTGGGATATGTTATCAATCCGATTACTAAAATAGTTAATAAAGAATACCAAATCCAACTCAGCGATTTGGCTTCGCCACTCGCATACGAATGCAATCCGACTAAGTGAAAATTTACACCATAATACGTGAATAAAATCGACATAAAAGCAAACATGCTCATTAAATTGAAAACCCATTTACCTCGTAAAGAAGGAACAAATCGAGCGTGAATTACAAACGCATACACCATAATACTAATCAAAGCCCAAGTCTCTTTTGGATCCCATCCCCAGTATCTTCCCCAACTTTCATTGGCCCATTGTCCGCCGAGAAAATTCCCAATCGTCAACATAATCAAACCAATAGTTAAAGACATTTCGTTGATATAGGTAATTTCCTGAATATTCAAATCCATTTTGGTTTTGTTCTTTTCATTAGTGAAGAAAATAAGTACCAATGATACAAATCCCAATATCATTCCCAAAGCAAACGGACCGTAACTGGCTACAATAACCGCAACGTGAATCATCAACCAATACGAATTAAGTACCGGTTCCAGATTTCCAATTTGTGGATCAATCCAATTCGCATAAGCAGCAGCCAAAATCATAGCCGTTACAAATGACGATGAAGCAACTGTTAACTTTGATTTTCTATCGAACGCCAATCCGAAAAACATCGTAGCCCAAGCAATATAAATGATACTTTCATACGCATTACTCCACGGCGCATGCCCCGAAATATACCATCGTGCAATTAAAGCGAAAGTATGTAGCGCGAATAATAATCCTATAAAAACATGCATCACATTTACTGCAATTCGCAATGCTTTTCGATCTTTAAAAATCCCTAAAATGGTAAATAGCAACATTAAAACAGCAGCCGTCAAATACAAATAAGGCAGTTTTTGAAAAACATCGTATTTGTTGTACAATATCTCCGAATCAATTTTATCTTCGGAAGGACGAACCGCTGTTCCATACTTTTTCTGATAGTTTTCCATTCCCACTAAAAAAGTATTAGCGTAGGTATATTTATTGTCTATAGCCGCTTTTGATAATGCTTGAAGATAAACTGGCAAAGCAATTTTGATTGTATCCAAAGCAGTTCCCGTTGCATGGTTAATTTCCAATAGCGAAACCCACTTGTTATTTTTGTCTTTCGGAATTGGAAATATTCTCATAATTTTTCCACTTAATGCTGAATTTAACAAGTTGACTTTTTTATCGGCTTCAACAAAATCTTTTTCAAACTGATTGGGGTTTGGGGTTTTATACGCATCATCCAAATAAGGCGATAATTTGTAATTCCCTTTATCGTCAAAAAAGTTTCTGAAAGGAGCATATTTTTCATCTGGTTTTAGACCTAGAATTTTACGAATACTGTCGTTACCCGTTTTTATGTAAATCAACGGAACTTCAAACCAAGCCGTTGGGTATTGCGTCATCGAGAGAAATGCCTGATCCGAATTCATTCCGCGATACGTATCGCTGTGGCTCACTTTTCGCAACAATTCGGAAGAAAACGTATTAATCGGTTTCATTCTCCCTGCTTCGTCTTGAATCACCAATCGACCAAATTGTGCCGCATGTTTTTCGGAAACTTTATACTTTAAAATCGAATCTAAAAAGTTGAATTTTTCGACGTGATTGCTGTGATTTTGTGAAAATCCGGAAATCGAAAACAATAAAGCAATGAGGAGTAATTTCGATTTTTTTTCTTTCACGACTTCCAGTTTTCTTTTTATATCGGCAAAACGCGAATGCTTGGTAAACATAATCGACATCAACGAAAAGAACAACAGAAAATAACCAATATAAGTGATATTTGTTCCCCAAAAATCATGGTTTACCGATAGTACAGTTCCTTTTTCATCACGGTCAAAAGAAGCTTGAAAAAAGCGATATCCTTTGTGATCGAGCACATGATTCATATAGATTCGAGTATTGAATTTATCTTTGCCATCCATTACGGTAACTTTACTTTCGTAAGACGAATAACTCTTTTCTGTTCCGGGATATTTTTTCGCTATAAAATCGTTGAGTTTTATAGAAAAAGGAAGATAATAGGCTTTACTACCATAAGTTAGTATAAAATCTAATTTCCCAATTTTAATTGTGATTGGTGAGCTTTGTGCTCCTTTCGGATGTATTAAATTGACTGTTTTTTCCTGTCCTTCAGAAGTGATTTTTAATTGTAAAACATCGTCTCCTTTCTTGTCTTTATAATTGTTACTCGAAACAAAATCTTTCACTCCTTTTATCGGTTGATCTGGAAAAACAAACTGGGTTTCAGCTATATTGTACAACGAACGAAACATCAATTTTTGTATACTGTCTTTGACAACTTTGCCTTGCAACTTGTCGGCCATTCGCATAAACTGTCCATCAAACGGCGTAGAAATGGTGACTTCTTTTCCAGTGGTATTGATGTTGATAGCACCTTTCGTTTCTTTATTTAAAGCAAACAAAACGTTATGTATATTTTGAATTTCGCCTTCTTTCAGAAAATGTTCATGACGAGAACCGTCTGCCGATTCTACTAATTTTAAATATAATTCTCCTTTATTATCAGGCTTTACGGTTTCTTTAGCGTCTAAAATAAAATTCTGATATTCAACATTAAATGGTGTTTCTGAAAACTTTTCTTTGATGGAAAAATAATTATTGGTAGCTGGAGATAACAATAATGGTTTTTCAAATTGGCGTCTTTTTAATTGTCCGTCGTGCAACCCATCCACAAAAACAGTTAAAAAGTTTTTTTCCGAATAAAATACATTCGAGCTGTTTGCTTCACGAATGGGCATCATTCCTTCGTAACTAATATAACGCGTGACAAAAGCGCCAATTAGGATAAAAATAAAAGACAAGTGCAATAATAAAGTCGCCCATTTTTCTTTTTTATACAATTGATACCTTTTTATATTTCCAAAGAAGTTAATTAAAAAGAACGCGTGAATCGCTTCAAACCACCAGGCATTGTAGACCAAAATTCGAGCTGTATCGGTATTGTATTTACTTTCTATAAACGTTCCTGCTGCCATGGATACTGCGTAAGTAAGAAACAATATCGCCATCAAACGTGTAGAGAAAAGTATCGATTTTAATTTATCCATAATAATCGGAATGATTTTTAAACCCTTTTTTTAAGGTGTACAAAAGTAAATTAAAATTGTTGATTTTTAAATTTTATCCCAACCGATTTAAGTGTTTTTTAAGAGACGTTTACGAAACAGTAATATTCGAAAAAAATGAATAATTTAGCCGAATGTTAGAAATCGTAATAATAGGTTCGGGTAATGTTGCACAACACTTGATAAAGGCTTTCAAAAAGAGTCATAAAATCAAAGTTGTTCAAGCTTTTTCTAGAGATAAAGAAGCACTTTCTCATCTACTTCCGCCGAGTGAAATAACATCTGATTATTCTGAATTAAAAAAAGTTTCTCTATACATCATTGCTGTTTCTGACAATGCTGTTGTAGAAGTTTCATCAAAAATTCCGTTTACAAATAAAACTGTACTTCACACTTCCGGAAGCATTGCAATTGAAGATTTGGACGCTAAAAATATAAGAGGTTCGTTTTATCCTGTGCAAACTTTTTCGAAAGCGAAAAATATCGATTTTAAAAAGATTCCGATTTGCATCGAAATTGAACAAGAAACAATGTATAAAGTTTTAGATATAATTGCTTTTTCTATTTCAGATATTGTCTATAAAATAACTTCGGACCAACGCAAATCATTACACGTAGCTGCTGTTTTTGTTAGTAATTTCGTCAATCATTTGTATCAAATTGGACAGGAAATTTGTACTGAGAATAAGGTGTCTTTTGAAATTCTAAAACCACTTATTTTGGAAACCGCCAATAAAATCATTACACTTTCGCCCAATGAGGCGCAAACAGGTCCGGCAAAACGCAACGATACGCAAACCATTAATTCGCATTTGAATTTTCTAACCGATGAAAATCAAAAAGAAATTTATAAAATACTAACCAAATCGATAATTGATAATGGCAAAAAGTTATAAAGAACTCATGAATTCCATTGACACTTTTATTTTTGATGTTGATGGCGTATTAACCGACGGAACCGTTCACGTTTCGCCAAAAGGGGAAATGCTGCGGGAAATGCACATTCGTGATGGATTTGCGATGAAAGCAGCAATAGAAAGCGGTTACAATATTTGCATTATTTCTGGCGGAAGTAATGAAGGCGTTCGCATTCGATTGAAAAATCTTGGAATTACAGACATCCATTTAGGTTCTCCGGATAAAGTAGCCACCTTCAAAGAATACATCGAATTATACCAAATCAAAGCGGAGAACGTTTTGTATATGGGTGATGATATTCCCGATTTTCAGGTGATGCAATTGGTTGGATTAGCTGCTTGTCCGCAAGATGCTGTTCCAGAAATAAAAGCCATATCGACATATATTTCTCATATCAATGGTGGAAAAGGAGCTGTTCGCGATGTTATCGAACAAGTGATGAAAGTACAAGGAAAATGGCATTTGTATTACAACGGAAAGTTTGATTAGTGTTCAGTGCTCAGTGTTCAGTTGGCAGTTAGTACATTTAAAATAGATAAAATGAGATTTCAAGATTTATTAGCCTATCAAAAATCATTTGCTTTAGCAATGAAAATATATAAAACATCAAAATTATTTCCAAAAGAAGAAACTTATTCATTAACAGATCAAATTAGACGTTCATCGAGAAGTGTTGCTGCAAATATTGCCGAAGCTTATAGAAAAAGAGATTATCCAAAACATTTTCACAGTAAGTTAACGGATGCGGATGCTGAAAATTCAGAAATACAAGTTTGGCTTGAATTTGCATACAGTTGTGAATATATTACCGAAGTCATTTTCAATGAACTAATTCAAGACGCAAATGAAGTCGGAAAACTCATAAATTACATGATACAAAACCCTCAAAAATTTGGCGTAAATTCAAATAATTCGTAAATTGTCTATCTCTAAATTAAACTGAACACTGAACACTGAACACTGAACACTGAACACTGAACACTGAATATGAAATACCTACAACTCATTCGTTACCAAAACCTTCTTCTACTCGCTTTAATGCAACTAATTTTTAGGTATGGATTTCTAAAATACCAAGATATTTGGCTTTCACTAAGTGATTTACAATACGGATTGTTGGTTTTAGCAACGGTGTTATTAGCTGCTGGTGGCTACGTTATTAATGACATTTTCGATCAAGATACGGATGCTGAAAACAAACCCAGTCGCACTTTAGTTGGTAAATCAATATCCGAAGGAAATGCTTATTATGTATACATCGGATTGACATTGACAGGCGTTACCATCGGAATGTATTTGTCGAATGTGATTCAGAAACCCGGATTCGTATCGATCTTTATTTTTATAGCAGCTTTACTTTATTACTATGCTTCTACTTTAAAACGATTACTTTTAATTGGGAATATCGTAGTCGCCGCTTTACTCGGGTTTAGTGTTTTAATTATCGGTTTTTTCGATTTATTTCCTGCTATGTATGAAGAGAATGAATTTAGAATGTCACTGTTGTTTTCTATCTTAAAAGATTACGCCATTTTTGCTTTTATCTTAAATTTTATCCGTGAAATTGTCAAAGATTTGGAAGACGTAAATGGCGATTACAATCAAGGAATGAGTACTTTACCAATTGTTCTTGGTATTAGTAGAACTTCAAAAGTGGTTTTCGGATTGCTTTTTATTCCGATACTGATATTGGGGTATTACGTATACCAAAATATCATAGAAAATAGTTTGTTTCTCGCGGCAATGTATACGTTGATTTTTATCATTGCACCCTTAGTGTTTTGTGCAATCCAAATGTGGTCTGCCAAAACCAAAAAAGATTTTCATTTGGTTAGCGTCATTTTAAAATGGGTGATTTTCTTCGGAATACTATCCATAACTGTAATTACCTATAATATCATCAGCAATGTTAAGAGATAAATTAAACGGCTATAAAATCATTTTAGCGTCGAATTCGCCAAGACGTCAACAGTTTTTAAAAGATTTGGATATCGATTTTGAAATCCGATTAAAAGAAGTGGAAGAGATTTATCCAACATCTTTAAAAGCAGAAGAAATTACTAACTATCTTGCCGAGTTGAAAGCCAAAGCTTTTGAAGGTGAACTCCAAAAAAACGAACTCCTTATTACTAGTGATACTATCGTTTGGATGAATAACGAAGCATTGGGAAAACCAAAAGATTACGACGATGCTTTTACTATTTTAACAAAATTAGCCAATGCTACACATGAAGTGATCACCTCGGTTTGCTTTACCACAAGCCATTCAACTGAAACTATTTTTGATATAACAAAAGTTACGTTTAGCAAATTATCCGATGAAGCCATTCACTACTATCTTAAAAATTACAAACCTTTTGATAAAGCGGGAGCTTATGGCATTCAGGATTGGATCGGTTTAATTGCTATCTCTAAAATAGAAGGTTCTTACACTAATGTTGTCGGATTGCCCACCGAAAAAGTTTACCATTATTTAACAACCAACATTGTTTATTAATAATTAATTTTACAAAAATATTTAGAACGAATAAATGGAAACAGAAGCAGAAATCAATGCCAAAATCATGAAGTTAACGATGGTGATTCAGGAAAATTATCCCGAATTATCGAAGTACATCAACGAAATGCCAATTACTATTCCGGTTGACGCTACTCCAGAAGTAACCATAAAAGGGCTGCAAAAATATCACGATACGCTTTTAACTTGGTTTCGGAATTATGTAGCTGAACATCAATTAAATTACATCAACCAACGATCAAAATCGGGACATCTTTAACAGCATTACTTTTCAAGTCGCCACTATTTGTTAAAGAATATTAAAAAAAAATGCGTCCACTTGCATAAATTCCTATATTTGGTG
>JANNCY010000116.1:0-16182 GCA_031387085.1 Flavobacteriales bacterium
AACCGCCGAATCGGTAACGATGTCTTCTGCTAAAACTATTGGCCGCGAACTCATAATGACCATTTTCTGCACAAACTTTAATTTATTGTTTAACGGCATGTGCAATCGTTCGAATATTTTCTTCACCATTTTTCCACCAAGAAACTCGTGACCATGAAATGTCCATCCTTGCTTTTTGTTGAATTTTTTGGTGGGCGCTTTACCGATATCGTGCAATAATGCTGACCATCGCAACCAAACGTCATCGGTATTTGGACAAATATTATCAACCACCTCTAAAGTATGATAAAAATTGTTTTTGTGGGTATGACCTTCTATTTCTTCAACATTATTCAATGCCGTTAATTCGGGTAAAATGAGGTCAAGAAGCCCGGTTTTAAATAGCAACAAAAAGCCAATAGAAGGTTTTTCTGTTTCTAATATTTTGTTCAATTCGTCTACAATTCGCTCTCCGGAAATGATTTTGATTCGGTCTTTATTTCGTTCAATTGCCAACAATGATTCTGTCTCAATTTCAAAATTTAATTGCGATGCAAATCGAATTCCTCTTAACATTCGCAACGGATCATCCGAATATGTAATATCTGGGTTTAATGGTGTTTTGATAATTTTATTTTCCAAATCATCCAACCCATTAAACGGATCAACTACTTCTCCGTAATTGTTTGCATTCAATGAAAAAGCCAATGCATTGATAGTAAAATCGCGACGGTTTTGGTCTTCTTCTAAAGTGCCGTTTTCTACAAGAGGATTGCGACTATCGTGATTGTACGATTCTTTTCGGGCACCAACAAACTCAATATCAATTTCTTTGTAGCGCAGCATGGCAGTTCCGTAGTTTTTAAAAACCTGGACTTTGGGTTGGTGTGGTAATAATTCGGAAACTTTTAGTGCCAAATCGATTCCGCTTCCAATAGCAACAATATCGATATCTTTTTTGAAATCGCGTTGTAAAATATAGTCACGTACAAATCCTCCAATCACATAGCTTTCAAGATTGAGTTCTTGACTTGCTTGTGCAATGACTTTGAATATTGGATTTTCTAATGCTTTTGTGTAGTTCATTTTTATAGTCTCTTTTTTGTCATTTCGACCAAGGAGAAATCTCATCAAGTGATTTAGATTATGTGATTTACTTCGTCTGTTCGCGATGCTCGAGTCTCCTTCGTCGAAATGACAAAAGGATGCTTGTATTTTTACTTACGAATGATCTTAACTTGATTATCCAAAGACAATTTTATTATTGTTGAAGGTTTATCACAAATTTTTTCGCGATGCAAATTTACTACATAGTCGACACCTTTAATAATTTCTGGACTAATTTCTTTAAACGATTTTGGCGTAAACATTCCAGATAAATTTGCCGATGTCGATACTAAAGGTCGTTTCATTCGTTCTAAAAGTTTAAAACAAAAAGGTTCTTTTACGATTCGAACTCCGAGTGTTTTGTCATCAGCAATTATATTGGATGCTACATTTCTGGGATTGTCTAGAATTAAAGTAGTTGGTTTCTCTGATAAATCCCAAATTTCCCAAGCAACATCAGGAATTTCTTTGAAGACATTGTACATCATCTTCTCGCCATTCATTAAGCAAATCATGCTTTTCGATTCTTCGCGTTGTTTTAAGGCATAAATTTTCGCAACGGCATCGGCATTAGAAGCATCACAACCAATTCCCCAAACGGTATCTGTTGGATATAAAATAATTCCGCCGTTTTTTATTACTTCGTAAGCGTTGTGAACTTCTTGATTAATATCTGAATTCATTAAGAGGTATAGAGTTAGTAACGTAATTTTTCATTGATAAGAGCAACGATTTTTTCCAAATCGGAAGTTGTCAATCCCACATACAAAGGTAAACACAGTATTCGGGAAGCAATAGATTCTGATATTGGCATTGATTCTCCATTGATATAGTTGATGGTATTTAACGAAGGATAGAAATACCGTCTCGTAAATATGTCATTCGATTCCAATAGCTTTTGAACTTCAAGTAAATGGGTTTCCGATTCAAAAATCACAGGATAATAGCTGTAATTCCAATTCGTGTTTTCTCTTATTTTTAAGTTGGAAAGATTTGTAAATTGAAGATTAGCATTATAGAAATCGACTACTTTTTTCCGTTCCGAGAAGATAAGTTCCAAATTCTCATACACTGCCAATCCCATTGCTGATTGCAGTTCGGATATTTTTGCGTTTATTCCCAAACCGTGAAAAGCCAACGGACCGTCATGTCCGAAGTTATGACTGTAAAATAATTTTTTATACGTTTCGTCATCGTTACAAAACATGGCGCCACCTTCTCCGGTGTGGAATATTTTTGTTGCATGAAAGCTGCACGTACTCACATCGCCATAATTAAAAATAGAAGTATTGTTGTATGTTACTCCAAAACAATGCGCTGCGTCATAAATGACTTTGAGGTTGTGGTTTTTTGCAATTTTTTCTATGACTTCAACATGGCACGGATTTCCAAAAACATGCGTCGCTAAAATCGCTGTTGTTTTTTCGGTAATGGCACTTTCAATTTTTGACTCATCTATAGTTAAATAGTCGGGATGAATGTCGACAAAAACAGGCGTACAATTTTCCCAAATGATGGCTGCCGATGTGGCAACATACGAAAAAGGAGTCGTAATAATTTCACCATTATTTCCGAATAATTTGAGTGCAATTTGTAGTGGAATCGTTCCGTTATTCGTGATTATGATATTATTGATATTATAATCGGTTTTGATTTTTTCTTCCAATTCTAACGTTAATTCGCCGCGATTGGTAAGCCAAACTTTATCCCATGCTCTCTTAAGAAAGGCATTGTATCGGTTGATGTCCGGAAGAAAAGTTTTGGTTACAGTTATCAATCTTTTAGCGTTTTAATTGGATTTAAAAGTTAGCAAAGATAGTATTTTTTGAATCTTTATCGGAAACTAAGATGTTGCAAATAAGTTTCGAAAAAAATCCTTCATTTTAGTTGTGAGTTTCTTTTTTCTTGGATGTAATTTTTTAATTTGCTTTTTTAATTTTTGCTGAATCTTCGAATCAAAATTGGGCATGATTCCAGTTAAAAAAGCAATCCAAATTTCGGCTCTTTCCGTTTGTTTTTTTGACGACCAATACGAAGTGCCATGCACGCGGTAATTCGCCATGATTTCATCGATACAATAAATACTTCCGTGGCGACTGTTTAGTAAATGCAAAAAGTAATCACCAACCGGTGCTTTGTAAAAATAATCAGGAAGCTTTTCAAACAAATGATTTCGATATACAACGGAGCATGTATGCATATAATTCCCTTTTACCAAATCATGAATGGTAGTAGTGGTGGCTACTTTTTTAGTAATGGTATCCTTGAGAATTGTTCCGTCATTGTCAATATTTACTGGATGAAAGCAGATTGCTATAGCTGCATTTTTATCCAAAACTTCAACTTGTTTTTGCAGTTTATTTTCATCCGTCCAATAATCATCGCCATCGCATAATGCAATGTATTCTCCGGAACAATTTTCCAAAGACTGAATGAAATTGGGCATCATGCCAATGTTCGTTTTGTTGTTTAGAAATTTGATTTTATGTCCGTTAGGATGAGACTGAATGAAAGCTTCTATGATTGAAACGGTATTGTCTGGCGAATTGTCGTTGGCAATGACCAATTCAAAATCGAAATTGGTTTTTTGCATCAAAACGCCTTCAATAGCTTGTTTGAGGTATTTTTCATGATTAAAAGTAATCATGCACACACTTACTTTCATAAAATAGATTTGTCAAGTTGTTGTTTTCCAGTCATTTTATCGATGAGTTTTTTTAGAAAATAAAAAACAGGTTTTTTCTTTTTCATGGCTGCATTAGCTTCAAAATACAAGGAAACTAATTTGTTTCGGACATTTAAAAACCGTACATCTTTATATTCATTGTAAAGGTCATTGTATTTTTGAAGTTGATAAAAATACGTTCTCGTCAGAAATTTATAATCCCGAAAAGTAGTTGGCCTTTTATAACCCAACATTACGCTATTGAAATGCAAGCTTTTCTTTAATTTCTTAATAGGCGATTTAATACTTCCAACGCCAAGTTGCTGATTACTATGGATTCTGTACGAAATTAAATTTTCAGTACTGTAAAATAGTGTGTTTCTTTCCGATAATATGAAAGCCAACCATTCATCGTGAAAAAAGTTTTTTCGGTTTAGAAAAGGAAAGCAAAATGATTTGACTTCTTTTTTCATACAAAAAGTAGCGCCTGTTAAGAAGTTTCCGATTTGCGTTAAAGAAGTAAAAAGTTCTGTTTTTTTATCTTCGAAAGTGGGAAAGAAATTGACACTCGACCATAAGGATAATTCCTCGAGTACCGCTTCATCATTTTCATTAATAAAATCAGCATTTGAAAAAACACCTTCAGCAGTTGGATTTTGATTGAAAACGTCTAAGGTTTTAGCCACTTTATCACTTCTCCAAAAATCGTCTTGATCGGATAAAAAGATATAATCGCCAGTACAAAGTGATACTGCTTTTTCAAAGTTTTTATTACTTCTTAAATTGACTTCGTTGATGAATAGCTGAATTACATTCGGATAAATCTGTTTGTAATCGTTAACAATTTGCACCGTAGCATCAGTCGAACCATCATCGCAAATGACAATTTCGTCAACAGCAACCGATTGATTTAAAATGGAATCGAGCTGCTTTTTTAAAAACTTTTCGCCGTTGTACGTGCAAAGTGCTACAGATAGTTTCATTTGCTATTTCAATTTAAAAATAACATTTACCCAAGAATCAATAGTGTATTGATTGTAAATCGCATCGGGAATCGGCGTGTAATCCGTTTCAAAAAAAGAAGTGTCGAATTGCAATTCCTTATCAATCACCAAGATGTTATTAGGGTTGTAAAAATTATAGTTTTTTACATTCGGATTATTGGTGATGATTTTCTTTTGAAGTCCCATCGCCTCAAAAACTCGAAAACTCAATCCCGATTGATTGCCCTGAACGATGTCGACAATTATCTTCGTTTCGGTATACAAATCCAATAATTTCTTTAAAGGAATTTTTTTAGATTGAAATCGGATGGATTTCTCAATCAACATATTGAATTTTTGTTTGAGAATCCTTTTCAAGTTGTATTTGAAAGTTTTGTATCTAATATTCCGGCTGACAAACAGGAATTTAAACGACAAATTATGTTCTTTTAATTGGAATGCAATTCTATTGAAAATCGGAAATCGTTTATCAAATGATGAAACCGTTAATACATCGTATTTCGGAAGAATGAATTCTTTTGGTTTGTCAAAATAAATGTAATTGTTCATCAGAATAAAACCGTTGTTCACGCAATCTTCTATATCAAAGGAATAAATCGTATCAAATAAATGGGCTTCTAATAATTCATCAACCGGACATCGGTGCAAACTATCGTACAAATAAGCGTTGTATTCTTTAGTGTATTCCTTAATTTTTTTGTGGTAGGCTAAATCAATTACATTCGGATTGATCACTAAAATCTGATCGTGTTGCCCGTGTTTTTGCAATTGCTCTAAAATGTACTCTTGTTTTTTTATGTTTTTAGGATTGGTTCCTAAAAAAACTTTTGATAAAAAATTTAAAATCCGTGTTCGTAAATCGGCATGTTGGTAAGCTCCTAATTTGATATGATATGCATCGATATTTTTCCTCTTCAAAGCTTCAATGATATAGGAATCATAATGCCAATTATCGAAACTTATCAAACAAATTTTAAGTGAATTCATAAAACGAATCGGTTCTTTATAAAGAGAGTAAAAGTACTTATTTTTTTTTAAAGTTTGTCGGACATTAAATCGACAGATAAAAATAAATTGACTTATATTTGTTTTCATTTATTCTATGAAACAAAAAGTAACACTTTTTTTTACCAACAAAAAATACGCAATTGCATTATGGCTTGTGTTAGCAATTGTCTCTTCATTAAAGCAATTTTTTTCTGGAAACCCAAATAAGTACAACAACTATCTTATTTATAAAAATGTGTTTTATCATTTAATTGATAAGGTTTCGCTGTATAAAGAATATCCTGATTTGTATTTTGATCACAATCATTACGGACCGATATTCGGATTGTTAATCGCACCATTTGCAGTGCTTCCCGATTGGTTGGGAATGACATTGTGGAGTGTTTTCAATACGTTAGTGTTGATTTGGGCAATCAATCAATTACCTTTAAAGGTACCGAATACAACGATTTTACTTTGGATTTGCGCGCATGAATTTTTAACTACGATATTGAGTTTTCAATTCAATCCGATAATGACCGCAATCATTATTCTTTCGTTCGTTTACACGGATAAAAAGAAGGATTTTTGGGCAGCATTTCTAATTGTTTTGGGATTGTATGTAAAACTGTACGGCATTGTTGGGTTGGCTTTTTTCTTTTTTTCTAAAGACAAATTGAAGTTTATAGGCTCTTTATTCTTTTGGGCAATTGTTTTGTTTGTTGCGCCAATGTTGGTTTCTTCATCCGATTATATTATGCAAACGTATGTTGAATGGTTTGATCGATTGGTTGTTAAAAACAATGAAAACGCAACTTTAGTTTCGATGCAGGATATTTCTATTATGGGAATGAGCCGAAGAATATTACATGATAATTCGATTTCCAACTTACCGTTTTTACTTTTTGGAATTGTTTTATTTGGATTGCCGTATTTGAGAATTAGCATGTATAAAGATTTAAAATTCAGACTTTTATTGCTCGCTTCGGTTTTGATTTTTACGGTTATTTATAGTTCCGGTTCGGAATCGCCAACGTATATTATTGCATTTGTTGGCGTCGGAATTTGGTTTCTTCTGCAAACCAAACCGTATTCGAAACTTGTGATATTTTTGTTTGTTTTGGCTTTGATATTGACCAGTTTATCTCCGTCTGACTTGATTCCACAGTTCATTCGCGAAGAGTATATTCGACCGTATTCATTAAAAGCATTACCTTGCATTCTGATTTGGTTTGTAATTATTTATCAAATGATGACGTTAAAAAAAGCAACAACTACTAATTCTGTTGTATGAAAAAGAAAATCGCAATTGTAATTCCGTCTTATAACGAAGAAGGCAACATCGACATCATGGTTTCATCGCTGCATAAAGTAATGCAGGCATTACCGTATTCGTATGAAATTTTATTTGTTGATGATGGCAGTAGCGATGGTACTTTGGATAAGTTAAAATCGATTTCGGAAGTCGATGATAAAGTATTTTTTTTAGAATTATCTCGAAATTTCGGACATCAAAATGCTTTAAAAGCGGGAGTTGATTTGGTGAAAGCGAATGCTGTCATTACGATGGATGGTGATATGCAGCATCCACCCGAATTGATTCCGGAGCTTATTAAAAAGTGGGAGGAAGGTTATGATGTTGTCTATACGAAAAGAGAAGAAGATAAAAATTTGCCTTTTTTTAAAAAGAAAACTTCTCAAGGTTTTTACAAATTAATGAATACACTTTCTGATGTTGAATTTGAACCAGGAACTGCCGATTTTAGATTACTTGACGAAAGCGTTGTAGCGGTTTTTTCTAACTTTTCGGAGAATGAACTTTTCATCAGAGGGTTGGTGAGTTGGTTAGGATTTAAACAATTCGCCATCGATTATAAACCAGCCGAACGTTTCTCAGGAACTAGTAAATACACCGTCGGTAAAATGATGCGATTTGCGATACAAGGCATTACGTCGTTTAGTATTCGACCACTATATTTTGCTATCATATTAGGTTTCGGATTGTCGATTTTGGCTTTTGGTTTTTATATTGTTTATTTGATTTATAGCATTTATTTCGGACATGTGATTTCGGGTTGGGCTTCTGTAATTTGTACCATAGTTTTCTTTGGAGGTTTGAATTTAATCGTGTTGGGTATTGTCGGAATGTACGTTGGGAAATTGTTTATGCAATCCAAACAACGTCCGAATTACTTAATCAGAACGACCAATTATTTATGATACTATTGAGTTTTGACATCGAAGAATTTGATATGCCATTTGAGTATGGAAAGTCGATTGATTTTAAAGATCAAATGAGTATTTCTATTGAAGGAACTCTTACTATACTTGATTTATTGGCTAAGCACAATGTAAAAGCTACTTTTTTTTCTACCGTAACGTTTGCTGTTAATGCGAAAGAAGTGATACAACGAATTGTAGATGAAGGTCATGAAATAGCTTCTCACGGATATTATCACAGTGATTTCGATAAAAAACATTTAAAAGAATCGCGCGAAAAACTTGAAGAAATAACCGGACAAAAGGTAATCGGATTTCGGATGCCAAGAATGCAACCTGTAGATGAAAAGGAAATTTTCAAAGCAGGTTATACCTACAATTCGTCTATAAATCCGACGTATATCCCTGGGAGGTATAATAATTTTGGTAAACCACGAACGTATTTCATGGAAGAAGGCGTTATACAGATTCCGGCTTCGGTATCACCAATTATCAGGTTTCCTTTATTTTGGTTATCGTTTCATAATTTGCCTTTGTGGTTGTACCGTTATTTGTGTAAAATTACCTTGAAGAAAGATGGTTATCTGAATATTTATTTCCATCCATGGGAATTTACCGATTTGAATCAGAAAGAGCGCTTTAATTTTCCGGGATTTGTCCACAAAAATTCAGGCATAAAAATGACCGAAAGAATGGATCATTTAATAGGATGGATGGTATCCAATAAATACAAGTTTGGAACTTTCAAGAATCTTCTGACAACTATTGAAACTAAAAATTAGGCAATGGAAATACCGATTTCATTACTGCAATTATTACAAAACTTTGATACTTCAGGGGAGATTTTTGCTGCAGGAAAACGAAATACCATAAAAACGTTTCCGTATAATGGTGAAATCATCAGTGTAAAATCGTTTCGGGTTCCCGATGTTTTCAATAAAATCATTTATCGTTTTTTCAGAAAATCAAAAGCGAAACGATCGTATGAATTTGCCACTATTTTATCGACGCATGGCATCGGAACACCAAGACCAATTGCCTATCAGGAAAATTTTGATTTGTTGGGATTGACTATCAGCTATTATGTATGTGAGCATATCGAAGATGTAATCACTTTTCGGGAAATTATTCACAATGAAGACTATCCCGATAGAGATGCGATCATCGCTGAGTTTGCGAGATTTTGTTATTTGTTGCATCAATCCGGGGTAGAATTTTTAGATCATTCTCCCGGCAATACGTTAATCAAAAAGGAAAATGGCGCATCGCATTATTCGTTTTATTTGGTCGATTTGAATCGGATGAAATTCCACGATAAATTAAGTTTTGAAGCGAGCATGAACAATCTGTCGCGAATAACAGCAACACACAGTATTGTTGAAAAGATGAGCGCAGCCTATGCTGAAGTTTCCGGTTTGGATTATGATTTGGTTTACAAGACATTCTGGACCAACGTTTCCAATTTTCAGAAAGGCGTGAAACGAAAAAAGCAAATCAAACAGTTTTTCGGAATATAATTATTTCTTCAAAATCTGCAATCTTTTATAAGTTGCATACACACTCAATGCGTGAAGATAGCAGATGTTGAATCCCATGGTGCCATCAAGTATTCCCAATCGAATAAAGTAATTGTATAAGAATTTATAAATCGGTTTAAAAATAAGATGCATGTACGTAAATTTCTTATTTTTTAGGTACAATTCTTTGGCTTTCAACTGTCCGTAATGAATCATTTTCGATTTGTACACATTGTAATTATCGAACGAATAATGGATTAATTTATGCTTTAATTTGCCTATAGTTCCATTTACAGTTAAGGTTTCATGCACCAATTTTTCGGCAGTATAAATGGCTTTGTCTCTTTTGAAAAGTCGAAAATTCTTATCGGTTTGTGTACCACTAAAATGAATAGGATGTTTTTTGTAATAGTATTTTCTGTAGAAATAATAAGCGTCTTCAGAGTTGATTTGTTTGGTAGTTTCGATAATTTCTTCCTTTAATTCGGGCGTAACTCTTTCGTCTCCATCCATAAACAAAACCCAATTATATCGTGCGTGCTGTAAGGCAAAATTTCGTTGCGTCGTAAAATCTATAAATTTATTTTCTATGAATTTTACTTTTGGAAATTGTATAGCAATCTCTTTTGTTCTATCGGTACTTATCGAATCGATGATGATGATTTCGTCAACAAAATCGATGTTTCGAATTAATTCTTCGATGTTTTTTTCTTCGTTGAACGTGATGATAAGGCCGCTTATTCGGCTATCAATCACTTCCGATGGATTCATTTTAGTATAGACATCGTGCCAAATAGTCGCTAAATTATCATCATTGAATTTTTGGGCATATTCATATCCTAAAATGCTTATTTCTTTTTGTCTAGCGGGATCATTCCAAAGTGTTGTAATGGCGTCTTGAATTTCGTTTTCATTTTCGGGATCGATATAAATACTATTCGGTCCACCAGCTTCCGGGAAACAACCATATTTTGTAGTGATAACAGGTGTTTTAGAAAACAGTGCTTCAATAATCGGAATTCCGAAGCCTTCAAAAAGGGATGGATAAACAAAAATAGTGGCACTTTGAAAAAGCATTGCTAATTCATTTGAAGTTAAATTTTCTAAAAATAAAAATCGATTTTCAATTTTATTTTCTTTGATGAAATGTTTAACTTCGTTGTAATACTTTGTTTTTTTTCCGACAATTACAAGCGGAATAGTAGTATTTTTTATAGCTTTAGTAAGCGTTAACAGGTTTTTCCTTTTTTCAATTGTGCCGACATTTAAGATAAATTTTTCGGGCAAACTGTATTTGATTTGTAACGCTTTTTTCTCTTCTTCTGAAAATTGTTTTTTAAAAACATCGCTACAACCTTGGTAAATTACTTTTACTTTTTCGGAAGGAACATTTAAAAAATCAACCACGTCTCTTTTGGTTTGTTCACTAACGGCGACTATTAAATTTGATTTTTGAGCCGCGTAATAAAATTTCCATTTGTAGATTTTTCTATCGATAAAAGAGTACAATTTAGGATATCGAATAAAAATCAAATCGTGAATCGTTACAATTGATTTTATTTTTGTTTTATGGATTCCGATTGGAATTTCTCCAGACAATCCGTGAAAGATAGAAACATTGTCTTCTTTTAAATTCTTTAAAATGGTTTTTAATCGCCAATAAAAAGAGAATATTTTTTTTCCTTCGTATTGTTTTTCGGAGGCAATTTTATTGTCAATAGAATCGGGACTGATTTTTTTCAGCTTCGGATTATAGATAAAATATTCATCTTTCGGAAAATACTTTACCATAATACGAATCAAGTCTCTACTGTAATTTCCTAATCCAGTAGTGTTGTGAAAAACTCTTTTTCCGTCAAATCCTATTTTCATAATTGTATTCTAAATTTAAACCGCTACATCGTATTCACGTAATGCGTCATTCAACGAAGTTTTCAAATCGGTGGATGGTTTGCGAGTACCAATTATTAAAGCACACGGTACTTGGTATTCTCCTGCTGCAAATTGTTTGGTATAACTACCTGGAATTACTAC
Organism: Flavobacteriales bacterium; assembly: GCA_031387085.1. Lineage (GTDB taxonomy): Bacteria > Bacteroidota > Bacteroidia > Flavobacteriales > Flavobacteriaceae > Flavobacterium. The sequence continues at coordinate 11,514 of JANNCY010000116.1, forward strand.
TGAGCGTTCTGGAACAAATCCTTTTCTTTCAAGAGGAGTTTCTCCAGTCACATCAATAATTTTAGTGGAAGCTGTCAAACAAACATTAGCGCCAAGAACGGCTTCTTTACCAACATGAACGCCTTCGACAACAATGCAACGCGAACCGATAAAAGCACCATCTTCAATAATTACTGGGGCTGCTTGCAAAGGTTCTAAAACGCCACCAATTCCGACACCGCCAGACAAATGAACGTTCTTGCCAATTTGGGCACAACTTCCAACGGTTGCCCATGTATCGACCATTGTACCTTCGTCTACATACGCACCAATATTGACATAACTTGGCATTAAAATAACACCTTTCGAAATATACGCACCGTATCGAGCAGTTGCTGGAGGCACAACACGAATTCCCTTTTCGGCATAATTGGTTTTTAGTATCATTTTATCGTGGTATTCGAAAATTCCGGCTTCCCAGGTTTCCATTTTTTGGATTGGAAAATACATCACTACTGCTTTCTTCACCCATTCGTTTACTTGCCAACCATTAGAAGTTGGTTCGGCAACGCGAAGTGTTCCACCGTCAAGCAAATCAATAACATCTCTAATGGCTTTGGTGGTTGCAGCTTCTTGTAATAATGCACGATTGTCCCATGCTTGCTCTATAATTGTACGTAATTCGGTCATATTTTTTTATAATTGAAGTCGCAAAGATAATTGAAATGGCATTATTTTTTTGCGATTTGGAGGTTGATTTTATCGATTAAATTAATCCAAATTATAATTGGCAATTTTCCATTTGCTACCTGTTGTAATTTTTCGCCATTGCTTTTGAAAGAAAGACAATTTTTTATATTTCTTTTTTTCAATGGATAAGGTATCTGGATTTATTTTATGGATTTCTAAAATTAACTCCGATAGATTTTTAGTGGAATTATGATTAAAGAACTCACTTAATACGACTCTAAATTCTTTAAAATCCCAATAATGATGAATGTAATTTTTAGTTTCTTTTGGTTGTTTTAATTTTTGGAAATAGTAACTTAAAGCAATTTGTTCGACTATAAATATTTTACTTTTTACATAGAGTAAATCCATTAATTCTTCTACAGAATGAAGTGTTTTTTGGATAGCATTAGTAAAACCAATGGTTCCTGAATTCCACACCACAAATTGATTCGTTAACGTAATATTATTTTCATCGGAAAGTATTGAGAATGTAGTTTGCTTTTTTAGAAATCGTTTTGTTTTCTTGGCGATTCCACCTTTATTATCAATCAGTTTTCCTTCATTGGCATCGAGTAATAATTCACCAGCTTCGATATCTTTAAACAAAGAAGCACTGTTTTTTAGAAAAACCGTATCCGTATCTACAAAAAGAAAATTGCCTAAGTAATTGGCACATACTTCTTGTAGGACTTTTGTTTTAAGACGGTAAGTGTAGTTTAAAGGACCTTTCCAATTTTGTATCTGTTGCGAATCGAGAATTCGATATAATACAGTAGGAGGTAGGATTTCTTTAAAAAAAAGAGGCATATCCGTATAAATGAGAATAGTTATTTGATCTTCTTCTGAATGGAATTTATAGAAAGAAAGTAAGGAAAACAAAGTTTCCTGATGATAATCGTCATTTCCAAAAGAAAGGTATATCAGATAATTATTCAAGTGAAAGGCTATTAGTTTGTTTTACTTTGTCTGTTCCTGGACGTGTTGGGTCGAGTCAAAAATACAATAATTCTTTATAAATAAAAGGTATCCAAAGATTAAATCAGCAGTATTTTTTTGTGAGATTTTTAGTATTTATTTTTTTTTTAACATGATAATTTTGCCATACATCCGATTTTCCATTTATATTAATATTAGATTTATTCCATATCAATAATTATATATACATTTGGCGGCTAAATACATAAGTTAATTAAATCCCCAATTAGAATGAAAAAAAATCTACAATTAACCGTGGTTTTTTTAATTACGAGTTTATCATTTTCGCAAACAGACAAGTATTGGTCTTCTAGTGTTGAACAACGCGAAAATATTACTAAAGACAAAGGAGTTACAAGACAATCTTTTCCTACAGCGTTTAAATTGTTCAACTTAAACATTGATGTATTACGTCGTGAATTATTTACTGTTGTAGATAATAAGATAAGTCATTCTACAATAATTACACTTCCAAATGCTGATGGAAATATGGAACAATTTGAAGTGTATGAAGCTTCTAATTTTCAACCCGATTTGCAAATTCAATATCCAGAAATTAGAGCATTTTCTGGAAAGGGTATCACTGATAGATATGCCACATTAAAATTAAGTATTTCTCCACAAGGCTTACAAACCATGGTTTTTAGAACCGATAAAGCCAATGAATTTATTGAGCCCTATTCGCAAGACCACACGATTTATGCTGTTTTCAAATCCCAACGTGAAAAAGGTAAACTGGCTTGGACATGTTCTACCGATGAGCAAAATATGGTTGCCAATATAAACGAGAAAGTTCCTGAAAATACAACCTTGTCTAATGACGGTCAGTTAAGAGTGTGGCGTTTGGCACAATCCTGTAATGCCGAGTATGCCAATTATTTTGGTGCAACAAGTGCAGCTCAGGTAAATCTAGTTTTGGCAGCTTTCAATAATACTTTAGCGCGTTGTAACGGAGTCTATGAAAAAGATTTAGGGGTGCATCTTAATTTGGTGGCCAGCTCTACTAATGTGATTTATTATGTTCCGGCATCAGATCCTTATACTACTTTAGCAAACTGGAATAGTCAATTGCAGGATGCTTTAAATACTACCTTAACTGGTGTAGGAACAAGCTTAGTCGCTAATAATGCAGCTTATGATATTGGACACATGTTTGGTGCTTCAGGCGGTGGAGGAAACGCAGGCTGTATTGGTTGTGTTTGTGTTGATGGTGTAGCTGGTGGTGCAGGCTCTACTAAAGGTAGGGGAATTACCTCTCCGGCGGACGGAATTCCTACTGGAGATAATTTTGATATTGATTATGTGGTGCATGAAGTAGGCCATCAGTTGGGAGGAACGCATACTTTTTCATTTTCTACTGAAAGTGCTTTGGTAAATAAGGAAGTGGGATCGGGAATAACAATTATGGGTTATGCCGGAATCACTAATTATGATTTGGCTCCGCATTCTATTGATATTTTTCATGAAACATCCATTGCCCAGATACAAGCAAATATAGCTACTAAGTCATGTGGTACCATCACGTCGATATCGGTAAACAATGCAGCCCCAGTTGTAGCTAATTTAACTAGTTACACTATTCCGATAACGACACCTTTTGTACTTACAGGTTCGGCTACCGACGCCAACGCGGGCGACGTACTAACCTATTGCTGGGAGCAAAATGATAATGCTTCAGGAGCAACTGTAACTGGGGCAAATAGTACTGCAAGTATTACCAAACTAACTGGGCCTAATTTTTTATCATGGGCGCCAACGGCTTCCCCATCCAGGTATTTTCCTAAACTTTCTACAGTAATTGCCAACTCGGCTACAACGAGTCAGGTTGGTGGCGATGCCGGAATGTTGTCGGAAGCATTGAGCTCAGTTGGACGGACTTTAAACTTTAGATTAACGGTAAGGGATAATTGTCCGTATAGTTCTACCGCACCTTTAAAGGTAGGCCAAACCAACTTTAAGGATATGGTCGTTACTGTAACTGCAGCAGCAGGCCCATTTGCTGTAACTGCTCCCAACACATTGGTTTCATGGGCAGCAGGATCAACTCAAACTGTAACATGGAATGTTTCAGGTACGACAGCCAACGGAGTAAATTGTGCGAATGTCGATATTCTTTTGTCAACAGATGGCGGATTAACCTATCCAGTTACGATACTTTCTAGTACTCCTAACGATGGAACTCAAACCGTTACTGTTCCAAACAATGTTGGAACTACAAATCGGATAATGGTTAAAGGTTCAAGTCACATATTCTTTGATATTTCTAATACTAATTTTACGATTATAGCGTCCGACACAACAGCTCCAACCGCACCAACATTAACGGCTTCAAGTACCACCATCAATTCAACTAATTTGTCATGGTCTGGAGCAACTGACAATGTAGCTGTTACCAGTTATGATGTATATAAAAATGGGGTTTTTCTAATCAATACGGCGAGCACTACTTATACAGCTGTTGGTTTGACTCCAAATACGGCTTATTCATTTTATGTAAAGGCGAAAGACGCTGCCGGAAATACTTCAGTAAATAGCAATACCGTCAACATAACTACTACTGATAGTACAAATCCAACAGCACCAGCGTTAACGGCTTCAAACACGACCATCAATTCAACTGATTTGTCATGGTCGGGAGCAACTGACAACGTTGCTGTTACCAGTTACGATGTATATAAAAATGGAGTTTTTCTGGCAAACACAGCAAGTACGACTTATACTGCAGGTAGTTTGGTTCTAAATACTGCTTATTCCTTTTATGTTAAGTCAAAAGATGCTGCAGGCAATGCATCGGTAAATAGTAATACGGTGAATGTAACTATAACTGATACTACAAATCCGACAGCACCAACGTTAACGGCTTCAAACACGACTATCAATTCAACTGATTTGTCTTGGTCGGGAGCTACTGATAATGTTGCGGTTACTAGCTATGATGTGTATAAAAATGGGGTTTTTCTTGTAAATACTGCAGGTAGCACTT
>JANNCY010000143.1:0-13828 GCA_031387085.1 Flavobacteriales bacterium
AATTTTATAACGTTCTTCGTTATTTTTGGTTCGGAGAATAATTTCACCTAAAAATCCAGCTAAAAATAATTGTGTTCCAATTATCATTGCTGTTAGTGCAATATAAAATAGAGGATTATTGGTTACTAATATGGTTTCATATCCATTATATAATTTAATCAGTTTTAATACAATTATAAATCCGGTGGAAACAAATCCCAAAATAAACATCAATACACCAACAGCTCCAAAAAGATGCATTGGTCTTTTTCCATAACGTGATAAAAACCAAATGGTAATCAAATCTAAAAAGCCATTAATAAAACGACTCATTCCAAATTTAGAATCGCCATATTTTCGCGCTTGATGAATCACTACTTTTTCACCAATCTTTGCAAAACCAGCATTTTTAGCCAGAACCGGAATATAACGATGCATTTCGCCCGAAACTTCGATATTTTTAATGACGACATTTTTATAAGCTTTCAATCCACAATTGAAATCATTTAGTTGAACACCCGAAGTTTTTCGCGCTGCCCAATTGAACAATTTTGAAGGTAAATTTTTACTAACAACTGAGTCATAGCGTTTCTTTTTCCAGCCTGATACTAAGTCGAAATTGTTTTCAGTAATCATTTGATACAATCCCGGAATTTCATCGGGACTGTCTTGCAAATCGGCATCCATGGTAATAATAACATCACCTTGTGCTTTGGCAAAACCAGCGTGTAATGCCTGTGATTTTCCGTAATTACGCAAAAAGCGAATGCCTTTTACATTGGGATTTTCTTTTGAAAGATTTTCAATAGTTTGCCAAGAATCATCCGTGCTTCCATCATCGATAAAGATAACTTCATACGAATAATTGTGGGCAGACATCACTTTGACAATCCAAGAATGCAATTCGGGTAACGATTCTTGTTCGTTTAATAATGGGATGATTATGGATAAGTTCACTAGTCTTTTTGAGTGGTTTTAGTTTTAAAAATAAGTGCTAGAATAAGCCCTAGAACTGAACTAAAAAGGATGTTAAAAATGGAACCTTTTAATAATTCAGTTGTTGAAAATTGATCATTTTCTTGCAATTTTTTAATTGCCTCATTTATACTTTCTGCAGGAGCTCCAAATTTCTCCATCATTTCAGATGTTGATTTAATTGTAATTTCTTTAATAGTCTCTTTTGCTCCAGAATCTATAAAATTATATAAAATTATATTAAATCCGACAGAAATGATTATTCCTATAACAGCTGCAATAAAATAAGTAGTAAATGCCTCTTTAAATGAAAATATACCTTTTAATTCTTTTTTGGTTTTTGAAAGTAAAACGATTCCAATTGTTAAATAAAATAACAAAATAGATAATCCTAACCACATGGAAGAATAAAAGTTTAAATCAATTGTGTAAATTAAAGTTGTTAATAATACCATAACAACACCAGTAATAACACCATAAGTAACTCCGTTTTTCTTAACTATTTCATTCATAATTTTTTGATTTAAAATTAATCCACAAATATAGTAATTCCGTTATTACATCAGTTAAATAGCATCAAATAAAAAAAGTGATAGTTTAGTTTGATTTTTAAAAAATAGTTGTATTTTTGCACACGCTAAATTAAAAAATAGATAATTAAAAGTGGTAGCTCGTTTATACCTTTTGTAGAAAAGCTTCAAAACAAAACTACTTCATAACAAATAAAAAGATTTACAATGAAACAAGGAATTCACCCAGAAAATTACAGATTAGTTGCTTTTAAAGACATGTCAAACGAAGACGTTTTTATCACTAAATCTACAGTTGAAACAAAAGAAACAATCACTCACGAAGGAGTTGAATATCCGGTTTTCAAAATGGAGATCTCGAGAACATCGCACCCATTTTACACAGGTAAATCGAAACTTATTGATACTGCAGGACGTATCGATAAATTCAAAACGAAATATGCTAAACACGGTAAATAAGAAATGCTGCGTTTCAAATAATACTAAACCTTTCAATTTTTGGAAGGTTTTTTTATTTCATTGGTTTTATCTTTTTTACTTAACTTTGAACATCGAAAACAAATCCAATGAACTACATACTTTTTGACGGAACCGTTCGTAACGCACTTTTACCTTTTACATTTACTCGTCCCGTTGCCGATATTCGAATCGGAATTTTAACGATTCGTGAAAAATGGGAAAAATATTTGGGTTCGACTACCACGACTTTGACAGAAGAATACTTGTCTGAAAAATTTCCCATGGTCGAAATGGAAAACAATGTTATGATTAACGCTTCTTTTTTACCGAATGATATTCTTTCGGAAATGGTGAAAAGTTTAGAAAAAAATCAAGCCATTTTTAAAGAAGATGAAGTCATTGCTTTTTATACCAAAGACACGCAGGAAGAAGTCGATTTCGATACGTATGAAATCATCGAGTTTAATGAAGATTGTCTTACTGTTGCTAACACTTGGGATATTTTTGCTAAGAACGATGCGGCATTACGTGAAGATTTCGAATTGTTAACCGAAGATAGAAAATCACAACCCATTCCGAAAAGCGTGAATGTAATTGCACCCGAAAATGTATTTATTGAAGAAGGAGCAAAACTTGAGTTTGTTACTTTAAATGCGTCAACCGGCCCAATTTATATTGGTAAAAATGCCGAAATCATGGAAGGCTCTGTTATTCGCGGACCGTTTGCATTGTGCGAATCGGGGAGAGTGAAATTGGCTTCCAAAGTATATGGAGCAACCACTGTTGGTCCACATTCTGTTATTGGTGGCGAAGTGAGCAATTCGGTTTTATTTGGGTATTCCAATAAAGGTCACGACGGATTTTTAGGAAATGCTGTCCTTGGCGAATGGTGTAATATTGGAGCTGATAGCAACAATTCCAATTTAAAGAACAACTACGAAGAAGTAAGATTGTGGAGCTATGAAACCGAAGGTTTTGCCAGAACCGGATTGCAATTCTGCGGATTAATGATGGGCGATCACAGCAAATGTGGCATCAATACGATGTTCAATACCGGAACGGTAGTTGGAGTGAGCGCTAATATTTTTGGCTCGGGTTTTCCTCGTAATTTTGTGCCGAGTTATTCTTGGGGAGGCGCAGCAGGATTTACAACCTACATAACCAGTAAAGCTTTCCAAACTGCAAAAATAGTCATGGCGCGACGACAAGTTGAATTTTCAGATGAAGATGCTAAAATACTAGAACACGTTTTTGAAGTCACCAAGAAGTATAGGAAAGAATAGCGATTGTTGGATTATTCGTATCGCTAGGCTCTTCGATTTTTCGACGTTCCGTTGCGAACAATCGCACAATCCAACAATCGATTTTATAATCCAATAATTATAGTTAAATTTGCGCACTCAATTTTTTGACAACGATTTCATTAATTGAGTTTACGTATGGAAAATAAAAAGAAAGTTGCCTTCTACACTTTAGGATGCAAACTCAACTTCTCAGAAACATCAACTATTGCAAGAAATTTTCAAGACGAAGGTTTTGATAGAGTCGATTTTGAAGAAGTTGCCGACATCTACGTCATCAACACTTGTTCGGTTACTGATAATGCCGACAAACAATTCAAACACATTGTAAAAAAAGCCATGAAGCTAAACGAAAAAGCCTTCGTTGCTGCTGTGGGATGTTATGCCCAGTTAAAACCAGAAGAATTAGCAGCTGTTGATGGAGTCGATTTGGTTTTGGGCGCTACCGAGAAATTCAAAATCACCGATTATATCAACGATTTATCTAAAAATGATTTTGGAGAAGTGCATTCTTGCGAAATTGAAGAAGCTGATTTTTATGTAGGAAGTTATTCGATAGGAGACAGAACGCGCGCGTTTTTAAAAGTGCAAGACGGCTGCGATTACAAATGTACCTATTGCACCATTCCGTTGGCACGTGGAATTTCGAGAAGTGATGCTTTGGAAAATGTCTTAAAAAACGCTTACGAAATTTCACAACAAGGAATTAAAGAAATTGTTCTTACCGGAGTAAACATTGGCGATTACGGAAAGGGAGAATTTGGAAACAAAAAACATGAACACACGTTTCTCGATTTGGTAAAAGCGTTGGATGAAGTAGACGGAATTGAACGTTTGCGAATTTCTTCTATAGAACCGAATTTACTCAAAAACGAAACCATCGAATTTGTATCGCAAAGTCGAACTTTTGTACCGCATTTTCATATTCCGTTGCAAAGTGGAAGTAATGAAATTCTCGGTAAAATGAAACGTCGTTACAAACGTGAAGTGTATACAGAACGCGTTACTAAGATTCGTGAAGTAATGCCACATGCCTGCATTGGTGTTGATGTGATTGTTGGCTTTCCGGGTGAAACCGACGAACATTTTTTAGAAACCTACCATTTCTTAAACGATTTGGATATTTCGTACTTGCATGTTTTTACCTATTCAGAAAGAGACAATACCGAAGCGGCAGAAATGGAAGGTGTTGTTCCGATGAATGTGCGTTCAAAACGAAGTAAAATGTTACGTGGATTATCAGTTAAAAAACGTCGTGCTTTTTATGAAAGTCAGATTGGAAGCAATAGAACCGTTCTTTTTGAAAGCGAAAATAAAGAAGGCTACATTCATGGATTTACTGAAAACTACGTCAAAGTAAAAACACCATGGAACCCGGAATTGGTGAATACTTTACATGAGATTCAACTCACGCGAATCGATGAAGATGGCGCAGTGCGAATGGAGTTTTTAAAAGTAGATGTTTAATATTTATAATGAAATCTAATTTTAGTAACTCTAAAAACGGTTTCACTGTATTGTTCAATAAATTCAAATTTGTTTCTGCCAGGTTGTTTGAATTCGATAATTCTTTCTCCTGAAATTTCGTAGTACATTTTAGCTCCTTCAAACATAAATCGTCCGCCGTTTTTTCGATAGGCTGAACGGATAAGTTCAAATTCGGACAAATTCCATGTGGTTAAATTGGCGTCTAAATCTGCTACATTTGAATACAAGCCTTCGGTAATTTCGGTTTTACAACCATAGTACTTCTCAATCGATTCAAAAAAAGTAATGATGTTGGCGTGAAGTTCTTCTGGAGTCATTTCTGATTGTAAATTGAAATGATTTACGGACGAATTGTATAAATGGAAAAACTTGAATTGTTTTCAAACAGTGGCGCATCTGAAGCATCAACACTGCCGTCTCCATTTAAATCAGTTGTTTTATTTCCGAAAGCGGAAGCAACAATATCATTGGTTAAATCAACAGTGTCTGTAGCATCAATACTTTCATCTTGATTGATATCTCCCGAATAAAATCCGAAAACACCATTCCCTAAATTTTTCATATTACCGCCAAAAGCTTTATTGGCAGCCGAGCTAAAATCGTAGGTTAATGTGGTTGTAATTAATGATTGTGGAGTAGCACTCCAAGTTTGTAAACCACTTCTCGATTTTACAGTAATATAATACGAGCCAACTGAAGCAGTGGCAAAACTACAGATTGCAGTACCATTTGTTTTTAATAGTGATATTGTGGAAGCTACTAATGAAAAAGGAGCTGTTGTACTATGTAATTCAACCGTAATGTTTTCCACATCAGCAGTAGGAGAACTACCATCTTGATTAAATTTCACCGATTGCATCATACTCGAACCACTATAATAGCCTTCGATAAACAATTTTAAATTTAAGTTTAAAGGGCCTCTGGCCAAATTGTCTAAATAATCGATAATGCCATTGGAGTTCATGTCGTCATCCAATACACTTCCATTGTTGTTGTAATCTTCGTTGATGGTTAAGATGCCGTCGTCGTCGTCGTCGTTGTCCAAATAGTTTGGATTTCCACTGCTATCGGTATTGTCATCTCTAGGATTTAGATTACCATTTACATCTTCAAGTCCGTTTAGCACACTATCATTATCTTTGTCTCCATTATAAGGAATCGAAGTTAGTGTATGGGAAACATTATTAACACTGAAAGCCATGAAATAGTCTGATTGTAAAGGACCGTTTCCATTGTAAGTTAGCACAAGTTGTAGCCACTGTGTATTTAGCACAGTTGTGGTAAAAGTAGGAGTAGTTATTGGAGTAGTGTTGGAAAAATTGCTATTGTAGGCAGAAAATTGAAAGTCATATCCAGAAAGATCATGTCCTCCTTGCAGATAACTATTTCTTATAGCAATAATCATCCCCTGAATATCAAATGTTGAATAGCCATCGTTATCAACATCTATTTTTTCCCATGGCCATATTGTTGGCGGTGGTGGTGGGAATCCTAGTATTTGCGCAGGGCAACTCCAACTCAAAATAACCAATAAAAGTAAAAACAGTTTCCTCATAAAAAAGAAATTAGATTTTAATTCCAGGTGGCAATAAATCTCTATATGTAGTATTTTTTCTAAAGAAAAGTGCAATTTTAGGTAAAATCGGAACGACTTTAAGTTTGCGTTCGTAAGCAATTTCCATAATGTTTTTCAATAAATCATTGATGAAAACTTCATCTGTAAAACCATCAAAAACATTAATTCGAGTCAAAAATATTTTCTTTTCTTGAAATGAATATTCAACAGATATCAACTTCCCATCGATTAAAGTCTCAAACTGTCTGGCGAAAGTGTTGTCTTTAATTTCCATTTTTTCTAAAATTATTGCTGTGTCCATTATCAAGTCGGGGATAAATAAGTTAATTTTAGGCAAATTTAAGAATAATAAATTGGCTATGCTATTTAACTACGTTAAAATATGAGTGTTATACCTGTGTACTTTATGCCTGGATTGGCTGCGAGCTCGACTATTTTCGAAAGAATTGCGTTGCCAACAGACACTTTTGAAATTATTTTATTAGAATGGGTGTTGCCTGAACCCAAAGAATCCCTGAAACATTACGCCAAAAGAATGGCAGAAAAAGTTACACACAAAAATGCTGTTTTAATTGGAGTTTCTTTTGGTGGTGTTCTCGTTCAAGAAATGGCTCAATTTCTTACATTACGAAAATTGATTATTATTTCGAGTGTCAAATCTAATGTCGAATTGCCACTTAGAATGAAAATTGCCAAAACAACAAAAGCGTATAAATTAATTCCGACCAGCTTACTACAAGATGCCGACAAATTAGTGAAATTTGCTTTTGGAACCGCTTTAAAAAAACGATTAACACTTTACGAAAAATTCCTACACATGCGCAACAAAATCTATCTTGATTGGGCTATAGAACAAATGATTTGTTGGAATCGTACCAAAATTGATCCCAATGTCATTCATATTCATGGTGATGCCGATGAGGTTTTTCCGTCTAAAAATATAAAACAGTTTATTAATGTAAAAGGTGGAACACATTTGATGATTTGGAATCGCTACAAATGGTTTAATTCCAATTTACCATTGATAATTTTAGGTTAATAAAGAGAAGTTTTCGATTGTCTTTTGTAATTTTGGCAGTAAATATTGATATTATGAAAAAGTTACACATTATCGGAACAATTGCTTTAGTACTTATTACGTCTAGTATATTGATTTATGCAACATCGGATACCGATAGACGTCTAAAATCACACGAAGGAACCGCTATGTATTTCCCTCCAAAAGTTGATTTTGCTGGAGAAAATACGCCTTTAAATATCTATGATGTGCGCGAACGATTCGATCGAGAATTGTTAGTCAACGCCAATTTACATTCGTCAACCATATTAATCATAAAAAGAGCCAATCGCGCTTTTTCAATTATTGAACCCATTTTAGCAAAAAATGGTATCCCAGATGATTTTAAATACCTAGCGGTGATTGAAAGTTCGCTGGTGCCAACTGCGGTTTCCTCGTCTGGAGCAAAAGGAATTTGGCAATTTATGCCCGAAACGGCAAAAGAAAAAGGAATGGAAGTCAACGATATTGTAGACGAACGATACCATCTCGAAATAGCAACCGAAGCGGCTTGTAAATATTTACTTTCGGCAAAAGAAAAATTTGGTTCATGGACATTGGCTGCAGCATCGTATAACGGCGGAATAAACGGCGTAACCAAAAAAATAGAAGAACAAAAAGTGTCCGATTATTATGATTTATTGCTTACTGATGAAACATCGCGCTATGTATTCAGAATTTTAGCGTTAAAAGAAATTATGAAAAATCCACAGAAATATGGATTTGAAATTAATACTGCCGATTTATACGAAAATCTTCCAACAAAGAAATTGGAAGTCGATTCGACCATCAATGATTTGGCATCATTTGCAATAAATCAAGGAATCAATTACAAGATTTTAAAATTGCACAATCCGTGGATGCGTGATAAAAAGTTGACGAATCCTAGTAAAAAGAAATACGTAATCGAGATTCCAACTTCGGGATATTAATCCACAGTATTGACTAAAGATTCTTGTTTCATGTCTTTTTGAAGTAAGAAATTGGTAATTCGTTTGTGAAAGAAAGCCATGTCGTAATCGAGTGCTTTTTTGAAAGGTGTTTTATAGGCTACTTGCGGAGTCCCTTTTTGGATGTCCAAAAGTTCCAATTTTTCAGTCATAAAGTACGAAGTCGGAAATCCCAAATAGTGTTTTAAATTCGAAACCACTTCTTCGTCGTTGGCATATTCCTCATGGGCATAGCAAACTTTGATTTCATTAGTGAAACGATTGGCCAATTTTGTTATATTCTTTTTGGTGTCCCAGAAAAGGACAATCAACTGAAAATTCTTTTCATATTTTTTCGCAATTTTATTCAGCGCCGGAATCTCTGCTTTGTTCAGAACGCACCATGACGAATAGGTAATTAAAAGAATCGGGCGTTTTATTTTATTAAGTTTTACTTTTTTACCATTGGCACATTTCAAAACATAATTGTTAATTCGGGTTCCAATAAGGTAATTCTGAACTAAAGAATCGAACAAGAATTGTCCTTTTTCCATAGCTCCTGTTTCATAGGCTTTGTTAGAAGACTGATTGTACTTGTAAATGTGTTTTTTTATTTCTTCTGAAAAGTACATAGATTTCTGCTGTCCAAACACGGAACAAATTTGGGAAGAGAATAAGAAAACAAGTAAAAGTCTTATCATGCAATAGTAATAGGCTAATTTAAAATTAATGATTAGGTTCAGTAAACTAGATAAAAAGCTATAAAAAATCGATAAAACGCACATTATTTTAAATATTTAAATTTATTCTTACAAAAAAATCATCCGAATTGGATGGTTTTAATTTTTTTATTACAGTTGTTAAGCCATTAAATTTTTTTTAATTGCTCTTTCATCATTTTAATCTGATCGGCCAACATTCCTTGTTTGTCTAACTTCTTCACTTCACTAATTAAATTTGTAGCTTCCAATTTGCGTCTTCTCGACATGGCAACTCCGGCCAAGTTTAATTTAGCAACGGCCAAATCCATATCCATATTCAATCCCAGTTCAATCGCTTTTTTAAAGTATTTTTCCGCCTGAATCAAATTCGTTTGCGACAACATAATCCCATTCAAGTAATTGTAATATCCTTGTTGTTTGCGAACCAAAGCGGTTTCTGGATTCTTGATTTTGTCCAACCAACTCTTAGCGCCAGCGAAGTCTTGTTTTCGCAACTTTAAAAAAGCCAATAAAATATACTCGTTTTTAAAATATAAGAACAACGGAACAAGCGAAAGTAAGATTAAGAAGATGCCATTTCCAATGTTGCTTTCCGTAAATTGCCATATGGAAGTAGCAAAAATGACAACAATCAAGATAAGTTTGATATTTCTGTGAAACATAAGTTTGTATTTAAGGTTGCAAAGGTAATAAATAGATTCAGCGAATAAAAACTTTCAGCCGAACTTTAGGTGTTTTAAGCGGATTTATTTTAATTGAAATATTTTTTAAAAACTACTTGTCAGAAATAAAAAGGTTTGTATATTTGCACTCGGTTTTAAGAGAACCTATTTGAAAGAAATTAATACACGATTTTAAAGATACCAAGTAATGAGCAAAAGAACGTTTCAACCATCGAAAAGAAAAAGAAGAAATAAACACGGATTTATGGACAGAATGGCTTCTGCAAATGGAAGAAAAGTCCTTGCCCGTCGTAGAGCGAAAGGAAGACATAAATTGACTGTATCTTGCGAACCAAGACACAAAAAATAATGATTAACAATTAATCAATATCTAGCCGTTACTTTTATTAGTAGCGGCTTTTTTTTAAACCTGTTTATAAATAATAATAAGTTTTAGAAGCTATTTCCTGCTGTTCGCTGCAATCTTTTTAATTTTAAAGAAAAATTAAAAAGGATTTCCACTGCCATCAGGGCTAGGGCTTCAACTTCAAAATTCAACATTCGTTAATCGTTGTTCAAACTTTAAAAAGCGAATGTTGAACAGATGAACATCGAAAAACGAATTTTGAAGTAAAGAATACAACACAACAAAATCTAAGAAGTCTAAAAATCTAACAATCTAAGAAGTCTAAAAAATGCCAAAAGACAATTCCATAAAATCGGTTTTAATAATAGGTTCAGGTCCCATCGTTATAGGTCAGGCGTGCGAATTTGATTATGCAGGTTCGCAATCGGCACGCTCCATCCGTGAAGAAGGAATCGAAGTGATTCTTATCAACTCCAATCCGGCAACCATCATGACCGATCCTTCCATGGCCGATCATATTTATTTATTGCCATTGACCACCAAATCAATTATCCAAATCTTAAAAGAACATCCGCAAATTGATGCTGTGCTTCCAACAATGGGAGGGCAAACCGCTTTAAATTTATGTTTAGAAGCTAATGATAAAGGAATCTGGAAAGATTTTAATATAAAAATGATTGGAGTCGATGTTAATGCCATCAACATTACCGAAGACAGGGAGCAATTCAAACAATTGCTTAAGAAAATTGGAGTACCAACTGCACCTGCCGAAATATGCACTTCTTTTCTTAGAGGAAAAGAAATTGAACAAGAGTTTGGTTTTCCTTTAGTGATTCGCCCTTCCTTTACTTTAGGCGGAACTGGAGCAGCTTTAGTATATAAAAAAGAAGATTTTAATGATCTGTTAACTAGAGGTTTAGAAGCTTCACCAATTCACGAAGTTTTAATTGACAAAGCTTTAATGGGTTGGAAAGAATACGAACTAGAATTACTTCGCGATAAAAATGATAATGTTGTTATTATTTGTTCTATCGAAAATATGGATCCAATGGGAATTCATACTGGTGATTCAATTACAGTTGCACCAGCTATGACTTTATCGGATACTACGTTTCAAAAAATGCGAGATTATGCCATTTTAATGATGCGTTCTATCGGAAATTTTGCTGGAGGTTGTAATGTGCAATTTGCCGTTTCACCCGATGAAAAAGAAGATATTGTAGCTATCGAAATCAATCCAAGAGTTTCTCGTTCTTCTGCATTAGCTTCAAAAGCTACTGGTTATCCAATCGCAAAAGTAGCTTCAAAACTAGCTTTAGGATACAATCTAGATGAATTACCGAACCAAATTACCAAGTTAACTTCTGCTTTATTTGAGCCAACACTAGATTATGTAATCGTTAAGATTCCACGTTGGAACTTTGATAAATTTGAAGGAGCTGATCGTACTTTAGGAATTCAAATGAAATCGGTTGGTGAAGTTATGGGCATAGGACGTTCGTTTCAAGAGGCATTACATAAAGCGACACAATCACTTGAAATCAAACGTAACGGTTTAGGAGCAGACGGAAAAGGATACAAAAACTACGACCAAATTATTGAGAAGTTAACCTTTGCAAGTTGGGACAGGGTATTTGTTATTTACGATGCAATCGCCATGGGAATTCCGTTGAGCAGAATCCACGAAATCACTAAAATTGACATGTGGTTTTTAAAACAATACGAAGAACTCTATTCTTTAGAAAGAGAAATATCGCAATATAAAGTCGATACATTACCAAAAGAATTGGTATTAGAAGCCAAGCAAAAAGGCTACGGTGACCGACAAATTGCACACATGTTGAGCTGTTTGGAAAGTCAGGTATACAAACTTCGTGAGGAAATGAACATTAAGCGAGTATACAAATTAGTCGATACCTGTGCTGCTGAATTCAAAGCATTAACGCCTTACTATTATTCGACTTTTGAAGCCGAAATACAAACTTCCGATGGCAATCGATTTGTTCAAAACGAAAGTATTGTAACCAATAAAAAGAAAGTCGTGGTGTTAGGCTCTGGTCCGAATCGTATTGGACAAGGAATCGAATTTGACTACTCTTGTGTTCATGGTGTGTTAGCGGCAAAAGAATGTGGCTATGAAACCATCATGATCAATTGCAACCCCGAAACGGTTTCGACCGATTTTGATACGGCAGACAAATTGTATTTCGAACCCGTTTTTTGGGAACATATTTACGATATCATTCGCCATGAAAAACCAGAAGGTGTTATTGTACAATTAGGTGGACAAACGGCTTTAAAACTGGCAGAGAAATTATCGAAATACGGAATTAAAATTATGGGAACTTCGTTTGATGCTTTGGATTTAGCCGAAGACAGAGGGCGTTTCTCCGAATTATTAACCGAATTGAAAATTCCTTTCCCACAATTCGGAATCGCAGAAAATGCGGATCAGGCAAGTGCTTTAGCTGATGTGTTGGATTTTCCATTGTTGGTTCGGCCATCGTATGTGTTGGGAGGACAGGGAATGAAGATTGTCATCAACAAACAAGAACTAGAAGAACATGTTATCGATTTGTTGAAATCAATTCCGGGAAATAAATTGCTGTTAGATCATTATTTGGATGGTGCAATTGAAGCAGAAGCCGATGCCATTTGCGACGGTGAAAATGTGTACATCATCGGGATTATGGAGCATATTGAACCATGTGGAATTCACTCAGGCGATTCGAATGCAACATTGCCTCCTTTTAATTTGGGTGAATTTGTGATGCAGCAAATCAAAGACCATACGAAGAGAATAGCGTTGGCGTTGCGAACGGTTGGTTTAATCAATATTCAGTTTGCGATTAAAGACGATACGGTTTATATTATTGAAGCCAATCCAAGAGCTTCGAGAACGGTGCCTTTTATTGCAAAAGCCTATGGCGAACCTTATGTAAATTATGCCACGAAAGTGATGCTGGGTAAAAACAAAGTAACCGATTTTACATTTAACCCAAAATTAAAAGGTTTCGCAATAAAGCAACCTGTTTTTTCGTTTAGCAAATTTAAAGATGTGAACAAAGCACTTGGTCCGGAGATGAAATCAACAGGTGAAAGTATATTATTTATTGATGATTTAAAGGATGATCAATTTTACGAATTGTATTCGAGAAGAAAAATGTATTTAAGCAAATAGTCTTTCAATAAAAATAATAAGGAAATATATTATTTTTAAAGTTTATTCTTTAAACTTGCACTCTAAAAAATAAATAAAATGAAAAAGTTATTTTGCCTTCTTGGATTCTGTGCTTTAGTTCTAACTTCTTGCTCTACAAGTGAAAGTGCATCTACTACAGATGAAAATGAGGTTTTGGTTATGAGAACAATAGAAACATATGCAAATGATGGTTCAACGTATACCACAAACTTCACTTATAACGGAAAAAAATTGGTACGAGCTACCGATTTAGAGGGTTATGAGAAATTTACATACACTGGCGATTTGCTTACCCTAATTGAGTATTTCGATGCTGGTAACACACTATTGCAAACAGAAACATACACCTATAATAGCGCCGGATTGCTGACATCGAGCCTTTCTTTAGATTTTGATTTCAATAACGGAATTAGAGAGACCTATGTTTATAACACCGACGCAACAGTTTCGGTCACTGGCTTTCAAGGCGACTTAACAAGTCAAACCAATTTAGTGCGCACCGGAGTCATTACTTTTGCTAATGGAGATGTTAGTACCTACGAAAATACAATTGAAAGTTTTGGTGAGACTTCTACCACTAC
>JANNCY010000188.1:0-8181 GCA_031387085.1 Flavobacteriales bacterium
TAGACTTAGTTGTCATTCCGAGGAACGAGGAATCTCATCAAATGATTCAGATTATCAGATTCCTCGTTCCTCGGAATGACAAGATTGCGTAAATTGATTAATACAATTGAATTACCATAGGGCTTATAAGAATACAACTAACATTTAAATTAACATGGACAGATATGTCTGAAATAGTTATTTGATCATTTTCTGAAGCATATTTATTAATCTTGTCAAAGGTCCTATCATCTACTTTATCTCCTATTATCTCAATTGAATTTTGACCAGGAATTTTTAGATGAAATCTAACAACTTTAATTTCTAAATTAAAATTCTTATCGGCCGATATAATTCTGATTTTGGCATTTTTAAATTGACTTTTCTGAACTCTAATAATTGAATCTCCTCTGATATAATTAAAACAAGTAATTGGTCTTTTAATATTTCTAATTTCAAAAATATGTTTCTCAGTAATTTTTTTATTGTTTTTTAATACAATATCAATAGAAATTGTTACAGATGTTCCTGAACTAGGATTCAAGTTATAAAGGTGATTTGATAGGAAAGTTAATCCAATTCCCGTTGCTTTAAAAGATTTGCAATTAGGAACATCAATTATCAGTTCATTCTTAATTCCTCTGAAAACTACTTTAACATTTTTAGGAATAATTAAATCATTTTCAGAATGTCTTACAATCGAAATCGTATCATTTTGTCCATAAAATGAAATAAAGAAAAACAGCAGCACAACACTAAACCAATTTTT
This sequence comes from Flavobacteriales bacterium, assembly GCA_031387085.1. Lineage (GTDB taxonomy): Bacteria > Bacteroidota > Bacteroidia > Flavobacteriales > Flavobacteriaceae > Flavobacterium. The sequence continues at coordinate 749 of JANNCY010000188.1, forward strand.
CATTGTAAGTAATTTAATGCTTCTTCTCTAATTTCTCAAAAGCGGTATTTACAATTTGTTTTTCTTTTGGAAACCAACCTTGCGTTAATAAAACTACACCAGATATAATAAGAATAATGCTGATGGTTTTTTTGATTAAAATAATGTTCTTGGGGTTGAGTTGGTTTCGTAATTGTTTGGCTAGAAGTATTTTAAAAACATCCGTAACCAAATAAGAGAGAATTAATGTGGTGAAAAAAACCATCATTCGTGATGCTTTTAATTCTAATTGCGGACCAACTGTAAGGATAACAGCCAACCAAAATCCCAATACGCCAATGTTGATGAAGTTTAAGAAAAAACCTTTAAAAAACAAGCTCAAATAATTGTTTTTCGCCAATTCTACAGGATCTTCTAAATCAATATTTTTAGATGCTTTTTTGTTTTGAACAAAACTAATAATCCCATACGTTAGCATTATTAATCCGCCAAAAATGAATAAAGCAGGATCATCTTTTATGCTTTCAATTAATCGGTAACTACTAAAATAAGCAACGATTATAAATACTATATCAGCCAGAACTACTCCAAAATCCAGCATCATAGCCGCTCTGAATCCTTTTACTACGCTGGTTTCTAATAAAACAAAAAACACGGGACCAATCATAAAACTAAGAAAGAATCCGAGTGGAATTGCTGTAATAATATCGTTGAGCATAATTGGTTTTTAATCAGGATTGAATGTGCAATTTAAAATTTTATATTCAAAATCTAAAAAAAATTCTCATTAATCATTCTTTCTGATGAAATGAAAATCCAATTGTTTTTTAACCAAATCGGCATTTTTTACTTTAACATACACTTCGTCACCTAATTGCAAAAGACTTTTAGAAATTTCGCCTACCAAAGCATATTGCTTTTCATCAAAAGTGTAGTAATCATCTTTTATTTCTCGGATTCTACACATACCTTCGCATTTGTTTTCGATGATTTCAACATAAATTCCCCATTCTGTAACTCCGGAAATAACACCTAAGAACTCTTCGTCTTTGTGATCTTGCATGTATTTTACTTGCATGTATTTGATCGAATCGCGTTCGGCTTGCGCTGCTAAATATTCCATTTCACTAGAATGTACACATTTTTCTTCGTACACTTCTTCGCTGACGCTTTTTCCGCCATCCAAATAAAATTGCAATAATCGGTGCGCCATCACATCGGGATAACGTCTGATTGGTGACGTAAAATGACTGTAATAATCAAATGCCAATCCGTAATGACCAATATTATCGGTCGAATATTTGGCTTTACTCATCGTTCGAATCGCCAAAGTATCAATTAAATTTTGTTCTTTTTTTCCGTTGACATCTTCCATTAATTGGTTAAGTGATTTGGAAATGTCTTGCTTGTTTCGCAAATCGATTTTGTAACCAAACTTTGAAATCAACGCTTGCATTGCAAATAACTTGTCTTCGTTAGGTTCGTCGTGAATTCTGTAAATAAAAGTTTTCTTTTGTTTGCCTATAAATTCTGCTACTTTTCTGTTAGCGAGTAACATGAATTCTTCAATTAAATGATTGGCATCTTTTGATATTTTAAAATACACACCAACCGGTTCTGACTCTTCGTTCAAATTGAATTTTACTTCGACCTTATCAAACGAAATAGCGCCATTAGCCATTCTTTTTCTGCGAAGAATTTTCGCTAATTCGTCTTGTTTCAACGTGGCAAAAACGATTTCATCAGACACTTTATATTCTTTTCCTGTTAACGATATTTCAGCTGGAATTACATTTGATTTTGACTCTATAATCTGCTGTGCTTCTTCATACGAAAAACGCTGGTCAGAATAAATTACCGTTCTTCCAAACCATTGATTCACGACTTCGGCTTTTGGAGTCAATTCGAAAATCGCTGAAAATGTATATTTTTCTTCATTAGGACGAAGTGAACAAGCAAAATTACTTAACACTTCTGGCAACATTGGTACCACTCTATCAACCAAATAAACGGATGTTGCTCGGTTAAAAGCTTCCTCATCTAAAATAGTTCCTTCTAATAAATAATGCGAAACATCGGCAATGTGAACACCAATTTCATAGTTTCCATTTTCTAAAACTTGAAAGGATAAGGCATCATCAAAATCTTTTGCATCTTTCGGGTCAATCGTAAACGTAAGTACTTTTCGCATGTCGCGACGTTTTTTGATTTCTTCTGAAGTAATCGAAGTATCTATTTTATTCGCATAGGCTTCTACTTCAATCGGAAAATCATAAGGTAATCCGTATTCGGCTAAAATCGCATGAATTTCAGTATTATGTTCGCCAGGTTTTCCTAAGACTTTAATTACAGAACCAAATGGAGAATCGGCTTTTTGTGGCCAATCTTCCATTTTTACCAATACTACATCGCCGTGTTCGGCTTCGCCTAATTTGTTTTTCGGAATAAAAATATCTGTGTACATTTTAGCATTTGCCGTCGTTACAAATCCGAAATTCTTTTGAATAGCAACTACACCTACGAATTCTGTTTTGGCTCTTTCTATAATTTCTAAAACTTCTGCTTCTGGTTTTCGGGAGCTTCGTCTGTCGTAAACATAAGCTTTTACAGTATCACCATCTAATGCGTGATTTAAATTGGTAAACGGAACAAAGACATCGTTTTCTAATTCATCGCAAACAAAATAACCTGCTTTTCGGCTGGTCATGTCTATTTTTCCTTCGTAGTATTTTTGGCTGGTTGCTTTAACTAAAAACGTTCCGGGTTCGGATTCAATAATTAGTTTTTGCGCTGCCAAAATCTTTAAATCTTTAATGATTTCGTTTCTACTTTTGGTATCATCTAATTCAAGAATAGCAGCTATTTGTTTGTAATTGAAAGGTTTATTTGGATTTTTTGATAGTATTTTAAAAATCTTTTCGGAAAAGGTTTTGGTACTTTTTCCAATTTTTTTGTGGTTCTTACTCATTGTTCATTACTTATTAATGCTGAAAATTACAAAGAAGTATTTAGATATTAGATAATAGATAATAGATTTATCTAAAAAATAACTTTTAACTACCTTTATAAAAAAAGAAATGGATCATTTTATTACGATTGCAATTTTCAATTCCCACACTGAAATTGCAGTTTTAAAATCAGTTTTGGAAAATAAAAGAATCGTCCATTTTTTTGAGAATGAAAATTTAGTTTCGATTCATCCATTCGCCAGTTATGCCTATGGCGGCATCAAATTAAAAATACATCCCAACGATATAGAAATTGTTCAGGGAATTTTGGATAATTTCAATTCAAATTTAAAAATTGTATAAATCTATATTCTTTTCTCTTTTTTCTATTCTCTAAAAATAAACTTGTCAACATCTATTAAAAACAACAAAAAGAAAATTTAAAATTTAATTTATTTATGATGGTTATTATAGCATGTTAATTTGTACAATAACTTTTAATTTAAAAAAGGATTTTAGAAGTTAACTTTTTTTATACCAATTTATCAACACATTTATACCAATTTAAAACACTCATTTTGAAGCAATTTTCAGTTTTAATTAACAGTTGTTCACAACTAAAAATAGAATCGTTTTGTAAATAACTTCTAATTTGAAAATGGTTGAAAAACTAACTTTTTATAGTGATAACTTTTCTAAAAATACTTCTAACTAAATTAGTTTTTTTAATTCCGATTTTTGATTACGATTTATTTACATACAATCAAGAAATAGTTCTAAAAATCTATCCAAAGTTGTTAACAGTGAATGTTAATTTAACGTTAACTGAATATCAACTAATTAGAAAATTCTATTAACAATGGTGTTTTTTAATTTTTAAGCTATTGATAATTAGAATTTTAAAAAAATGCTTTTTTATTACTATTTAAAAATCAATCTCTTATATTATTATCGATTTCAATTCTATATAACCAATAGTTTGTTTAAATTTGTAGACAATAAAACACATCATTACCATGAAAATATCAATCGGAAACGACCACGCTGGACCTGATTATAAAATCGCCATCGTTGCTTTTTTACAATCAAAAGGACACGAAATTAGCAATCACGGAACCGATACTTTTGACAGCGTCGATTATCCCGATTTTGGTCATCCAGTGGCGATAGATGTTGAAACAAAAAAAGCTGATTTCGGAATCGTAATTTGTGGCTCCGGAAACGGAATTGCAATGTCAGCAAACAAACACCAAGGCATTCGTGCTGCTTTGTGTTGGACAAAAGAAATTGCTAGTTTAGCACGACAACATAATGATGCAAATATTATTAGTATTCCGGCGCGATTCACTTCTATCCAACAAGCAATAGAAATGGTAGACACTTTTTTAAACACCAATTTCGAAGGCGGAAGACACGCCAATCGAGTGAACAAAATTTCGTGTTAATATTTCGTATTTTTTATTTCAATTCTATATAATGACCAATATCCTGTTTATTCAAAACCAAATAAACACGTCACCAAAAAACATTGAAGCGACTTTAAAACTCCTATCAGAAGATTGTACAATTCCTTTTATTTCCCGTTACCGGAAAGACCAAACCGGAAATTTGGACGAAGTAGTTATTGAACAAATCGCAAAGCTTTCTAAACAATTTGTTGAAATAGTCAAGCGGAAAGAAAGTGTTTTAAAATCGATCGATGAACAAGGATTGCTGACTCCCGAATTGGCCAAAAAAATCAGAGAAAGTTTCGATCTACAAGAAATAGAGGATTTGTATTTACCTTTTAAAAAGAAGAAAAAAACGCGTGCCGATATCGCCCGTGAAAAAGGATTAGAACCGTTGGCGAAAATCATTATGGCGCAAAATAATGAGGATATCGATTTCATGGCATCGAAGTATTTAAACGACAAAGTGATGAATGAAGACGAAGCGTTGCAAGGCGCACGAGATATCATCGCTGAATGGATTAACGAAAATATATACATTCGAAAAAACCTTCGTCGTCTATTTCAAAGAAAAGGAATCGTGTCGACAAAAGTGGCAAAATCTAAAAAAGAAGACGCCGAGGCTCAAAAATTCTCACAGTATTTCGATTGGGCAGAACCGATTTCCAAAGTACCATCACATAGATTATTGGCAATGTTACGAGCCGAAGCCGAAGGTTTTGTAAAACTCAATATCGAAATTGACGCCGATAGATCTGATGAAGAAGCTATAGAATTCATAGAAAACAACACCATCAAAAACAACCGTTCCGAAGCTGCCAACCAATTGCGATTAGCGATAAAAGACAGTTACAAACGATTGCTCGAACCAGCGATTTCCAATGAAACATTACAAGAAGCAAAAGCCAAAGCCGATATAAAAGCGATTGCTATTTTTGCACAGAATTTAAGCCAATTGCTCCTTGCTCCTCCTTTGGGAGAAAAGAGAATTTTGGCAATAGATCCAGGATTCCGTTCGGGTTGCAAAATTGTCTGTTTGGATGAAAAAGGCGATTTGTTGTACAATGAAACTATTTATCCACATCAGCCACAAAATGAAAGTGCGATGGCGATGAAAAAAATCCGATCGATGGTGAATGCATACAATATTGAAGCAATCTCTATCGGAAACGGAACCGCTTCTAGAGAAACAGAATTTTTCATTAAGAAAATTGCGTTCGATAAGCCAATTCAAGTATTTATAGTTTCAGAAGCAGGAGCATCGGTATATTCGGCTTCCAAAATTGCTCGTGACGAATTTCCGAATTTTGATGTCACTGTTCGTGGTTCGGTTTCTATAGGAAGACGATTGTCAGATCCGTTAGCGGAATTGGTTAAAATAGATCCAAAATCGATTGGCGTCGGACAATACCAACACGATGTCGATCAAGTGAAATTGCGGGAAGAACTCGATACCGTAGTGGTGCGTTGTGTGAATTCGGTTGGTATCAACATCAACACAGCAAGCAAATCATTGTTGAGTTATGTTTCTGGAATTGGCGAAAAAATGGCTGAAAACATTGTCGCTTTCCGTTCTGAAAACGGCCCGTTTGAAGACCGAAAACAAATCAAAAAAGTACCACGATTGGGCGAAAAAGCTTATCAACAAGCTGCGGCTTTTGTTCGAATTCACAATGGTACAAATCCGTTAGACAATTCGGCAGTACATCCCGAAGCGTATGCAATTGTAGAAAAAATGGCTAAAGAATTAAAAATTTCGGTGAATGAATTAATCGCCAATAAGGAAAAAATTAGCCAATTAAAACTCGACGATTACATCACAAAAGACATCGGGATTCTTGGATTAAAAGACATTGTAAAAGAATTAGAAAAACCTGGACTCGATCCAAGAAAGTCGGCAAAAGTTTTCGAATTTGATCCGACAGTTACTTCCATAAAAAATGTGCGAACCGGAATGATTTTACCGGGAATTGTCAACAATATAACCGCATTCGGGTGTTTTGTCGATATCGGAATTAAAGAAAGTGGCTTGGTACACATTTCGCAACTCAAAGCCGGATTTGTTTCCGATGTAAATGAAGTCGTGAAATTGCACCAACACGTTCAGGTAAAAGTCGTTGAAGTTGATGAAGAACGAAAGCGAATTCAACTTACGATGATACTTTAAAGCTTAACCGCAAAGAACACAAGGTAAAAAACGCAAAGGGCGCAAAGAATATAAAATCTTTGCGCCCTTTGCGCCTCGAGACTGAAAGTCGAACAGACGAAGTAAAATCTTTGCGAACCTTGCGGTTAAACTTTATTCTTTAGTCTGCTTCGCCTATTCGCCCTTTGGGCTCGGGTCTTCTTTTTTAGAATCTGCAGGTTGGTCACCTTTTGAAGCATCTTTAAATTCTTTAACTCCAGATCCTAATCCTTTCATTAATTCTGGAATTTTTTTACCTCCAAAAAGCAATAAAACAACGATTAAAATTACGATCCATTCTGTTGGTCCCATTCTTCCCATGATATATAAATTTTTAGCTTTCGCCGATTTTTAATAAAATAACTGTACAAAGGTAAAAAGAAAAAGGAATTGATTTGATTTTCTTCCAATAATTTATAGTTAATCTTCGTTAAGGATATATAAAAAGGGATGCAAAACTTATTTTTCTATATTTGTACTATATTCAAAAACCATGTCCGAAAAACGTCATAAAAGACAAATAATAAAGAAAAAACTATTCACAAAAAACCGTTTGGTTATTTTGAATGAAGACACTTTTGAAGAAATTTTCTCACTTCGTTTAACGTTAATGAATGTTTTTGTTTTTGTCTCTTCCGGAACCATTCTTATCATTTTTGTCACTACATTTATTATTGCTTTTACTCCTTTGCGGGAATATATTCCGGGATATGCTTCCTCAAAATTACGAAAAGACGCTACCGAATTAGCGTTAAAATCCGATTCGTTAACCAATGCATTGAAGAAAAACGAAGCCTACCAACAATCGATAATCAAGGTTTTAAATGGCGATTTAGAATATGAAAAAGTCAATAAAGATTCTATTTTAGCATC
>JANNCY010000196.1:0-21975 GCA_031387085.1 Flavobacteriales bacterium
TCTGGATTGTACCAACTGGCAAAACTAAAACTATGGTATGCATTCAACCACCCGTGATCGGCATGTCCTCTTGTATTGGCTTTGTGTAAAACTGTATTTTTCATAAGTATAAATTTAGTAATTATTATGATACAAATTTACGGTGACTATGTGTATAGCGCACTTAACCTAGATTAAGAAATGAGTTTTCAATTACAGTTCTCTATATTTGACAACTTTAATTACTTTTTAAGTAACCTACTTTTCATTTTACTCAAGAATTCCGGAGTTACTCCAATGTAAGATGCGATGTGTTTTTGTGCTACTTTTTGAATGAGTGTTGGGTATTTTTTACAGAATTTTTCAAAGCGTTCTTCGGCAGATAAACTCAAATTATCCATTAATCGCTCTTGATTTGCTACCAAGGAGTTTTCGGTTAAGATTCTAAAAAAGCGTTCCAATTTTGGGATTTCTGAATATAAGAGTTCTTGATTTTCTTTGGATAGCAAAACTACTTCACCATCTTCTAAAACTTCAATAAATAAATTACCGGGTTTTTGTGAAAGTAGACTGTACATGTCGCCAATCCACCAACCTTCTCAGGCAAAACTCAATACATGTTCTACAATATTGTCGTTGATGTTGAAACTTCGCAGCAAACCTGAATTGGCGAAATAGGAATACTTAGAAACTTCACCAGCGTTGACTACAATCGTTTTAGATTTGTAATGTCTCACTTCAATTTTGGATAAAAAAAGCAGTTCCTCTTCCTGAGTCAGTGTAATATGTTTGGAAATATTTTGGATTATCGATATCATCCTCCCAAAAATACAATTTAATTTTTTAGATATTGTATATTTGATTTACTGAAAAAACACCATCAATGAAATCTGAAAAAGAGAAAATGCTGGCGGGAGAAATTTATTTTGCTAATGACAAGGAATTAATTGCAGAACGAACAAAAGCCAAAAAAATATTGCATAAATTGAACGTTACCGAATACATAATGAACGGTAAGTCAAGAAACATTTTGCGTGAACTTTTGCCCAATACTCACAAGAGATTGTATGTCGAGCCGCCTTTTCATTGTGACTACGGATACAATATTCATTCGGGAGAAAACGTCTATTTCAATGTGAATTGTGTGGTTTTGGACACGATGAAAGTCAGTATTGGTAATAATGTTTTCTTTGGTCCTGGAGTTCATATTTATACGGCAACGCATCCACTTGACACAATCGCAAGACGAACAGTTGAGTTTTCAAAACCAGTTACAATTGGTAATGATTGTTGGATTGGAGGCAATACAGTGATTTGTCCAGGTGTGATAATAGGCAATGGTTGTACTATTGGTGCAGGTGCTGTAGTAACAAAAAATATCCCGGATCATTCTTTAGCAGTAGGAAATCCTGCAAAAGTTATTCGGAAATTAATGGTATAAAAAAAGCGGAAAATGTATTCCGCTTGTTATTATTTTAATGTTTGTGACCTTTATGGTCATCTTGACCTTCTAAAGGAAGCAGTTTAAAACTAGTAGCTACAAAACGATTGTCTTTTATTTCGCCAACCACTTCCGCTTTTCTAATGGCAGAACACATTCCGTCATCAGCATGAGCATCGCCATGATCATTAAGCGTTGTGCCTTCAACAAAATAAGTTTTGCCATCAATTCGTACGGCTAAGTCACATCCTTTTTTATCGGTCATTCCAAATTGACATTGACCACAAGAAGTTTCTACAATTTGAATTTTTTGTAATGTACTTTTTTCTTGAGCAAATCCTAAACTAAAAGTTAGAATGCAAATAGTTGTAATTAATTGTTTCATTTTTTTAAGATTTTACGGTTATTAATTTTGAAGCAGCTTTCGCTTTTTCAGCAATTTCTTCTATTGGTTTTTCTAATGAATCGTTGACCAATGTTACACCCATTCTTCGATACGGTCTTGAAGTTGGTTTTCCAAATATACGAAAATCTGTTTTAGGTAGTACAGCAATTTTTTCAATTCCTGTAAATGTAGGATTATTTGAATTTTCAGAAGCTAAAATTACCGCACTTGCTCCTGCTTTTTCTAAGGTTATTTCGAAAATAGGCAAACTTAAAATTGCGCGTAAATGCAATTCGAATTCGTTAAAATTTTGAGTTCCAGCTAAAGTTACCATTCCGGTATCATGTGGTCGAGGAGACAATTCAGAAAAATAGACACCATCATCGGTTAAGAAAAATTCGACACCGAAAAGTCCAGCGCCACCCAATACTTCTGTTACTTTTCGCGCCATGTTTTGAGCTTCTAATAAATCGGTATCAGAAATTCTTGCAGGCTGCCAACTTTCCTGATAATCGCCGCGTTCCTGGCGGTGACCGATTGGAGCGCAAAATAAGGTTGGGTTGTTATTTTGAACAACGGTTAGTAAAGTGATCTCGGAATTGAATTTTACGAAGGCTTCGACAATAACTTCTACCACATCGCCACGTGAACCTTCAACGGCGTTGTTCCATGCTTTTTCGATATCGCTTTCTGTTTTTATGGTGGATTGTCCTTTGCCTGAGGAGCTCATTAGTGGTTTTACAACACATGGCATTCCGACTTCGAGAACGCCTTTTCGCAATTCATCTGCAGTAGTGGCGTAACGATAATTGGCAGTTTTTAATCCGAGTTCTTTAGATGCCAAATCGCGGATGGCTTTTCTGTTCATCGTGAAATTCGCCGCTTTCGCTGAAGGGACTACTGTAATTCCTTGTTTTTCGTAATCGTAAAAACGTTCGGTACGAATGGCTTCAATTTCGGGAACGATAAAATCGGGTTGGTGTTTGTCTACGATGCGATCGAGTTCGACGCCATCGAGCATGTTGATGACTTCGAAGGCGTGAGCGACTTGCATGGCGGGGGCGTTTTCATAACTGTCGACAGCAATTATGGTTTGTCCGATGCGTTGTGCAGCGATGACGAATTCTTTTCCGAGTTCGCCGGATCCTAATAGTAGTATTTTTTTATTCACGTGTTGTTCAAAGTTCGTTGTTCGTTATTCTTCTGTTTAACATTTTTTTATTCGAAGTTTAATTATGGAACAACGAATGTTATATGTTGAAGTGGACGTTTTGCGTTAGGGATTGCAGTGGAAATCCTGACATTGCGATAAAGAAGTAGCATCGTAAGATTGCTTCGTTCCTCGCAATGACAGATTGCAACGGAAAGCCCGACCCGCAGGGTAACGCCTAAATGTTCAATAAAAAAGCCCCAAATAAATTGAGGCGTATATATTTATGCTAAAGCTTCTTTAATTCTTTTCATGGCTTCGGTTAGCAATTCTTCGCTGGTTGCATAGGAGAAACGAATGCAGTTTGGATTTCCGAAAGCGTCGCCAGTAACTGTGGCTACATTGGCTTCGGATAATAAATACATCGAGAAGTCGTCGGCATTTTTAATCAATTTTCCGTGTAATGTTTTTCCGAAATAGAAAGAAACATCAGGGAAAACGTAGAACGCGCCTTCGGGAACGTTGAGTTTTAATCCGGGAATGTTTTTGATTAAACCGACTACTAAATTTCGTCTGCTTTTGAAAGCGGCAACCATGTCGTTTAATACGCTAGGATCGGCATCAACAGCCGTAATCGTAGCTCTTTGCGCTATCGAATTGGCACCACTCGTTACTTGACCTTGCATTTTGGTGCAGGCTTTTGCGATGAATTCGGGAGCGCCGATGTAACCGATTCTCCAACCTGTCATGGCAAATGCTTTGGCAACACCGTTGACCGTAATTGTTCTTTCGAACATTCCGGGAATGGAGGCAACGCTGCAAAAGGTTCCGGAGAAGTTGATGTGTTCGTATATTTCGTCAGCAACTACGTAGATATTTGGGTATTTTTCTAATACTTTGGATAAAGCGGTCAACTCTTCACGATTGTATACTGAACCACTCGGATTGCAAGGGGAACTGTACCAAATCATTTTGGTTTTTGGCGTGATTGCCTTTTCTAATTGTTCGGGTGTGATTTTAAAATCGCTTTCGACAGAAGTAGGCACTTCAACTGGAATTCCGCCCGACATTTTGATGATTTCAAAATAAGAAACCCAATACGGTGCTGGTAAAATTACTTCATCGCCATCGTTCAGCATGCATTGCGCAATGTTATATAACGATTGTTTGGCTCCTGTTGAAACAACAACATTGGAGGGTTGGTAATTTAAATTATTATCGCGTTTGAATTTTCGGCAAATGGCTTCTTTTAAATCGAGGTAACCATCAACGGGAGAATACGTACTGTAATTTTCATCGATGGCTTTTTTTGCCGCTTCTTTAATGAAATCGGGAGTGTTGAAATCGGGTTCGCCTAAACTTAAACTAATAATATCTTTTCCTTGCAGTTTTAACTCTCTTGCTAATGCCGCCATGGCCAGCGTTTGAGAAGTTGATAAATTGTTAATTCTATCCGATAACGGGTTCATCGTATTGTAGTATGTAGTTAGCTAAATAAGTGTGTTGGATTATGCTAGTTGTGGTTTTTGACCTAATTGTTTCAGATGCTTGAAATGCGCAATAACGGCACCTCTCATGGTTCTGTACTCATGATACGGCAAGTCACATTCTTTAGCTGTTTCTTTAACAATGTCGGCAATTTTACCGTAATGGATGTGACTGATATTTGGATAAAGATGGTGTTCAATTTGATGGTTCAAACCGCCTGTGTACCAATTTACAATCCAACTTTTAGGAGCAAAATTCACGGTAGTAAACAATTGATGAATTGCCCAAGTGTTTTCCATTTCGCCATGTTCATTTGGCTTTGGATTAGTAGCATCGTCAATAACGTGTGCCAATTGGAAAACGATACTCAAAATTAATCCAGCTGTGTAATGCATTACGAAGAAACCGATTAAGACTTTCCACCAAGTTACTCCAACAATCATCGGAAGTACAATCCAAATAGAGAAATAAATCACTTTTGTAATCACTAAAGTGGTCCAAAGAAATTTTGGACTTTTAGCTTCGCCGTATGACAACTTTCTTTTTAAATAGCCTCTCATCTGTTTAAAATCGGTAGTTAAAGACCAGTTGAAAGTTAATAATCCGTAAAGAAAAACAGAATAATAATGTTGAAATTTATGAAATTTATACCATTTAGCTTCATGTGTAAAACGGATAATTCTTCCGGCATCTAAATCCTCATCATGACCGTGAATGTTGGTATAGGTGTGGTGCAAAACATTGTGTTGTACTTGCCAATTGTATACATTTCCGGCAAGGACATAGATCGTTCCTCCCATAAAATTATTAATCCAATTTTTATTGGAATACGATCCATGATTTCCATCATGCATTACGTTCATTCCGATACCAGCCATTCCAATCCCAATTACCACGGACAATAAAAGGAAAAGCCCAAAATGCATATCCGTTAGCGTGATGATTAAAAAATAGGGAGCTAAGAAAACAGTAAACAAAATAACTGTTTTTAAATGGAGTTTCCAGTTACCCGTTTTTTGGATGTTATTTTCTTTAAAGTAATTGTTAACTCTTGTATTTAAGGTTCTAAAAAATTTCAGATTGTCGTTTTTTCCAAACGTAGGGGAAGCATTTATCATTATATTTTTTTTTAATAATGCGACAAAGATAATTATTTAAAAGCAGTCAAATCACAAACGAAGGTTAAATATTTCAACACTAAAGTAGTACTTTTGTTGAAAAATAGAATATGGACGAAATTTTAAAGCAGTTTCCTTATATAACTGATAGTCAGAAGGCGCAGTTTCAAATGTTGCAAGCGTTGTATGAAGATTGGAATTCCAAAATAAATGTCATTTCGAGAAAAGATATCGATGAATTGTACACGCGACATGTGTTGCATTCGCTTGGAATTGCCAAAATAATCGAGTTCAAACCGGGTACAAAAATCATGGATGTTGGAACTGGCGGTGGTTTTCCTGGAATTCCGTTAGCGATTTTGTTTCCGGAAGTCGATTTTTATTTGATTGATGTTATCGGTAAAAAAATAAAAGTGGTCAGTGAAGTGGCAAACGCTTTGGGATTGACCAATGTAAAAGCCGAACAAAAGTCGGCCAATAGTGTGAAACAAGAATTCGATTTTATTGTGAGTCGTGCTGTGACTAACATGTCCGATTTTGTACTTTGGATTCAAGACAAAGTCAAAAAGAAACAAAAGCATGAATTAGAAAATGGCATTTTGTATTTAAAAGGTGGCGATTTAACAGAAGAATTGGCTTCTTTTCCGAAAGCAAAACAATACAATTTGTCAGATTTTTTTTCGGAGGAATTTTTTGAAACGAAGAAAGTGGTGCATTTGCCTTTAAAATAGAATTCATAAAAAAACCCTTTCAAAGTCTTCTATTGAAAGGGTTTTTTTGTACTTATTATTTTGTTATTGTTTTATCAATTTTTTTGTCACAATTCCATTTTCATTTTTTACGGTGATTAAATAAACTCCGTTTGATAATGAAACTGGAATTTCTAAGGTTCCGTTTATCGTTTGTTTATCAGAAGTAAAAATAATTTTTCCCAACATATCGGTTATAACAATATCGGCATTTTCAAATGGGGAAGAAGCATTGATTTGAACGCTATTTTCTATGGGATTGTTAATCCAAAGCGAATTTAAATCGAAGGTTGGATTGCTCAATACATTGGCATATTTTTCTAACGTTATATCAGTTTGATTAATACCAGCAATTGCAACAACCGAAGTGGTTGTTGTGCTTCTAAATATAGGGTCGACATTCGATATTGTTCCATCGTAATAACTATACGAAGTTTGAGTCACTGTACCTGCATTTGGAAAAATATAAGTTAACGAAAGATTCAAAACGGTTTTAAGTCGGGTGACATTTCCAGTATAGGCACCAGCACCAAAATCATTAAGCGTTAATGTTCCATAACCATCAACAGTGGTTACTAACGTTCCTGTAAAAGTTCCGCTATACGTTGTGTAAACAAAAGTTCCGGCAACACTACTATCGGTGTTGGTATAACCATAAATCATAGGAAAAGTGCCTAATGTTGCATTGTTGGTGACAAAATTTGCCGTTAATCCCGAAGCGGTTAAACCTGTAATCGAAAATGCATTTGCGGGATTTTTAGTAAAAATTTGTGAAGCAGTAGTGGTCGCATTAACTGTACTTGTATTGACAATTACATTCGTTGTTCCTGGATACGTCGTTGTTTCAGGTGCTGTAGGAGCAACATACGAGTGAATCGAAGTGCCTAAAGATACTATCTGATTGAAATTCCAAGTTTGATTTACGCCACCCGCACCATATACTAGAGGAGTTGCTGTAACGCCAAGTCGATACGGTGCATTATTAGCACCGTAAAAAGAGTTGATCGGAGTTTGACCAAATGAAACGAATGCTATTAAAAAGAATGCTATAAGTAATTTTGTTTTCATACATTTATTTTTTTGATATACGAAGGTACAAAATTTAGTAATTACAATAAATAAAAAAGTTCAAGTTGATGCACTTGAACTTTTTTTATTGATTTATTCTTAAGCTATTATTCTCCTAAAAATGGATATCTATAATCTTCTGGAGTAACGAAAGTTTCTTTAATTGTTCGTGGCGAAACCCAACGCAATAAGTTTTGCATTGAACCTGCTTTATCGTTGGTGCCAGAAGCTCTTGCGCCACCAAAAGGCTGCATTCCAACCACTGCTCCGGTTGGTTTGTCATTGATGTAGAAATTCCCTGCAGCATTTTGTAAAGCTGTTGTTGCTTCAACTATGGCATAACGGTCTTGACTAAAAACAGCTCCTGTTAACGCATATTGGGATGTACTGTCAACTAATGCTAACGTTTCTTTCCATTGGCTATCGTCATAAACATAGAGGGTCATTATAGGTCCGAAAAGTTCGGTTTCCATGGTGGCATATTTCGGATTTGTGGTTACGATAACAGTTGGTTCGATGAAATAGCCTTTTGATTTATCGTAGTTGCCGCCGATGATAATTTCGGCATCGGCATCTTTTTTTGCTTGTTCAATATAGCGTGCTAATTTATCAAATGAAGCTTCTGAAATTACAGCCGTAATAAAATTACTCATGTCTTCTGGCGATCCCATTTTCATCGATTTTAAATCGGCTTCCAATTGCGATTGCACTTCAGGCCATAAACTTTTCGGAATATAACCTCTCGATGCGGCACTGCATTTTTGTCCTTGGAATTCAAATGCGCCACGTGAAATTCCGGTTACGACTTGTTTTACATTTGCCGATGGATGCGCAATAATAAAATCTTTACCGCCTGTTTCTCCCACAATTTTTGGATAGGATTTATAGTTGCTGATGTTGGTTCCGATTTTTGCCCAAATAGCATTGAATACTTCTGTTGAACCAGTGAAATGAACGCCAGCTAAATACGGACTGGTTAATAAAACTTCCGAAACCATACTCGAATCGCCCATCACCATATTGATAACGCCGTCTGGCAAACCCGCTTCTTTGAAAACTTCCATGATTACATTTGCCGAATAGACTTGTGTTGCTGCTGGTTTCCATACGACAACATTGCCCATTAAAGCAGCACTTGATGGTAAATTACCAGCGATTGCTGTAAAGTTAAATGGAGTAATTGCGTATACAAAACCTTCTAGTGGACGGTATTCGACTTTGTTCCAAACGTCGGAATTGGATTTCGGCTGGTCGTTGTAAATTTGTGTCATGAATTCGACGTTGTAACGCAAGAAGTCAATTAATTCACAAGAAGCATCAATTTCGGCTTGATATATTGTTTTCGATTGCGCAATCATTGTCGCGGCATTAATTTTGGCTTGGTACGGACCTGCGATTAATTCGGCTGCTTTTAAAAAGATGGCGGCACGGTGTTCCCACGGTATGTTAGCCCAATTTTTTCTAGCTTCTAAAGCAGTGGTGATGGCAGTTTCTATATGTTTTTTTTCGGCAAGATGATAGCTTCCTACAACGTGTTTATGGTCGTGAGGAGCGGTCATGTTTTTGGTGTTTCCAGTGCGGATTTCGTCGCTTCCTATATAATTGGGAACGTCAATTTTTTCGTTCCACATGGTTTTATAAGCGGCTAAAACAGCAGCTTTTTCGGGCGAATTAGGAGCGTATGATTTTACGGGTTCGTTAACTGCTTTTGGAACGTGAAAGAAACCTTTAGGCATGGTATGGATTTTTAGAATGTTAGACTTCTTAGATTATTCAAATAGTGTGAATTATTTAATAAAGAGCAAAAGTACAAAGGATTTTTTGAACTTTTGTTTGAAAGCGTTACAAAACTTTGTTAATGTGTCTTTTGAATGTAATAGCCATAGCCCAGATGGAAGTGGAATGCTTTTTTTAACTTGTTTTTGATTTTTTCTTACTGAAAAAGAGCGACGACAGGAGCTGCTTTTTTAGTGTAGAAAAAAGAAAACGAGAAAAAAACTTGTAACGAACAGCTGGAATTAGCTTCAGATTAACTTCGCAATGACTATTAATTCAGTGCATACGGCGCGCTCAATCGGAAAGTAGGCACAATAACTTTAAACGATTTTGCTGTAGTAAAATTGATCATGGTGAAGAAACCGTTCATGGCACCATAAGGTGATGAAAGTAGGCAGCCCGAGCTGTACGTGTGTGTTTCTCCTGGTTTTAAAACTGGTTTTTTGCCAATTACGCCTTCGCCATCTACAATTTCGATGTCGTTTAAGGAATCAAAAATTTCCCAGTGACGGGAGTTTAATTGTACGGAATCTTTGCTATGGTTTTCGATAGTAATTTCATACGTGAAGGCAAAATGTATCTTATAGTTTTTGAAGTAAGTTCCTTCAAAACTTGTGATAACTGATATCTTGATGCCTCTTGTAATTTGAGTAACCATAGTGTAACTTTTATGTAAAAGTACAAAATTATAAAAAAGAGTTTACAATTAAAGTGTTACTATTTTATTAATTCGTAATATTTGTTGAACTGGCAACTCCTTTTCCGATAACTCTATCGTAACGTTGATTGTTTTCTCGGTAATAAACAATGGCGAAATAGTTGTTTTCTGTTTGATAGAAATTACCATCGATGGCATTTTGTTCATCAATTTTCCCCGATTTATCTGCAATTATATAGTTATAGTTGGTAAATCCTTGTTTTATCATGATGGCTTTTTCGTAGATTCCTTTTTTCTGATTGTAATCCATTTTATTTTCGGCAGACAATTGATAATTATTGAACATTCCGGTGACATAAATATCTTTTTTATCGAAATAGGTTGGTGCTGCTACGGTAAAATAAACCCAGGCATAATCGGCTTCTACTTCGGGATTTTCACGATTTATGCAATTCACTTGAAAATTACCGTTGATATCAGGCCAATAGGTATAAGGACTGTTGGCTCTCGAGTTATTAGCATACAAATGGGAGTTGTACAAACCACTATCCGAATTTACATAAGCAATGCTGTTATTGGCTCCTTGAATATTTTTGTTTTCAAAAAACAGGTATTCGTTTCCTGCCCAAAATTGGGTTTCTGTATCGTATTTATATATTAAATCGTTGGCGATGGTGTACATCGGTTTTATATTGGTTTTGGCGTTGTCAAATCGACCATTTTGCATTAGTAGTACTTTTACGTTTTGAAGTGGACTTTGAAATGTAATGACATTAGATTTAATAGCAAAATCAAGGTTGTGTTTGAATTCTAAATTTCGAACATCTCGCGCTCTTTTTATTTGTAATGGAACGGAAACTATATTTTCATACACTATGAATTTTCTGGAAAAAACGACTTCCTTATCTTCATTTACAATAGAGATAATATAATTGCCGCTGACTTTTAATTGGGTTAAACGATTTGGGAAGGCAATTCGATAATGAGAATAAATTTGAAGTGCGTTAAAGGAGTTGGTGTAATCTTGAATTCGCTGGTCGTCAAAGCCGGTGAGGAATTCATTTTTTGATAATTGAGATGGTTTCCAATCATAATCACAATGTTTTATTTGGTAATAATAATTGTCTTCTGTACCGTGTAAATCATCAAATTGCAACTGAAAACTATCACCCAATTGGAAAATCGGCACTTGATTTTGTCCGCTTTGAACAAACGATATGGTTTTAATGAAATAAGGTGGATTTACTTCTACTTCTTGCGCAGTAATAGGGAAAGTAGCAAATAGTAAAGTAACAATAAAGAGGACTTTTCTTAGCATAAGATTATTTTTACGAATTGTAAAGATAACAATTATTTGTCTCTATTATTGTAAGGAATGGTATTTTTACTTAAAGCAAATTGGAATAATTTCGCCTTTTGCTAAACAATATTTCTCGACCAATTCAGGAGAAATTTTAGATGTATAATCTTCTTCAATTACTTTAAAACCAATACTTCTTAGTTTGTCAAAATAGTCTCTGCCGTAAACGCGTACATGATCGTATTGACCGAAGATTTTAGCACGCTCTTTTTGATTGGTAATCGAATCGTCTGCAAAAGTGGTTGCTATTGACAGGTCTTGCGGAATTTGAAAAATGCCCATTCCACCTGGTTTTAAAACGCGATACAATTCCTGCATGGCTTTGGTGTCGTTGGGAATATGTTCGAGAACGTGATTGCAAAAAATAATATCGTAGGCGTTATCTTCAAAAGGTAAATTACAGATATCGGCTTTTACGTCTGCCAATGGAGAAAGCAAATCGGTGGTTGTATAATCGATATTGGTTTGTTTTTTAAAACGTTTGTAGAATTCCTGTTCGGGAGCAAAATGCAATATTTTTTTCTTTTCTTTTGAAGTAAAAAAATCGGTTTCGTTTTGCAAATACAACCATAAAAAACGATGTCTTTCTAACGAAAGTGTACTTGGTGAAAGCACATTGTTGCGTTGGTTTCCGTATCCATAAGGCAAAAACATGCGGAAACTTTTCCCGTCAATGGGGTCGGTGAAACGATTTCCTTTAAGAAGAAAAGCTAAAACAGGACGTGCTACAATACTCAGTCTAATTAGTATTGGACGAGGAATAGTGTTGAGAATAAATTTGAATATTTTTTTCATCTGATAAAAAAAAAGACTTTTAATTTTTTTCTTAAATGATCTTATATGCCTTATATGGTATGAAAATGGACCATGTAAGGCATATCAGGTCATTTAAGTTTTTTGTCTTTATTTTATAGTAATGGTTGACTACGAAATTCATCTTCTTCATTGCTTACGATTCCAAACGCGTCATAGATGTATTTAAACGTCGAAAGCAATTCGGGTTTTCCGTTTATTAGTGCTACGTTGTGTTCGAAATGGGCGCTTGGTTTTCCGTCGGCGGTTAGAATCGTCCAACCGTCTTTGAGTTGTTTGATGTTTTTGGTTCCCATGTTAATCATCGGTTCAATCGCTACGACCATTCCTTCAACAAACATTTTCCCTTTTCCTTTTTTGCCGTAATTCGGCATTTCCGGATCTTCGTGCATTTTTCTTCCCAAACCGTGACCGACCAATTCACGAACCACACCATAACCATTACTTTCACAATATTTCTGAATGGCATTCCCAACATCTTCTACACGATTCCCGATTTTAAATTCGCGTATCCCAACATACAAACTTTCTTTCGTGACTTTAAGCAGTTTTTTTACATCGGGAGCGACTTCGCCAATTTCAAAACTATAAGCATGATCGCCATAAAATCCGTTTTTAAAAACGCCACAATCCACCGAAATTACATCGCCTTCTTCCAATGGTTTGTTATTTGGAATTCCGTGCACGACTTGCCCATTCGGACTCATACACAGTGAATTCGGAAAATCATACAATCCCAAAAAACCAGGAATACCGCCATGATCTCTAATGAATTCTTCCGCTAATTTGTCTAATTGTAAAGTGGTTACACCAGGCTTAATCACTTTCGCGACTTCACCTAATGTTCTGGAAACTAGTAATGCACTTTCGCGCATTAATTCGATTTCTTCTCGTGTTTTTGGGATAATCATATTCTGAAATTATGAGTGCAAAAATAGTGAAAAGTGTTTGGTTTTCAGTATTTCATTGGCAGAAATTTAGCAACTCAAATTAGTGTAATTTAGCAGGATGAATTGAATTTTCATGCATTTATGAGTTTTATCATATTTTGTAAATAAATCCAATTCTAACTTTGCGCTAAAATCATGAAGTATGAGTAAATATGTCACCGCACAAGAAGCTGTAAAAATAGTTAAATCAGGAGATCGGGTGTATCTTCAGGCAGCGGCAGCGGCACCAACAGTTTTGGCCAATGCCTTGACCGAAAGAGCATCCGAGTTGCGAAATGTAGAAGTTTGTCACTTGCATATTGAAGGCGAGGCACGTTACGCCAATCCGGATTTAGCCGAGAGTTTTCATGTGAATTCTTTTTTTATTGGCGCCAATGTTCGTCATACTTTAAAAGCCGGAAATGGATCGTATACGCCAGTATTTTTGAGCGAATTGCCCAGCTTATTTCGAAAAAATGTATTGCCGATTGATGTTGCTTTTATTCATGTATCGCCACCCGATAATCATGGTTATTGCTCGTTGGGAGTTTCGGTGGAAGCGACTGTGGCGGCTATAGAAAATGCCAAGACAGTGATTGCTCAAGTCAATCCGAACATGCCTAGAACTTTTGGCGACGGAATTTTACACGTTTCAGAAATTGATTTTCTGGTGGATGTGAACATGCCGATTTATGGACATGAAGTGCAGCCGTTTACTGCAGAAGAAGAAAAGATAGGTGGTTTTATCGCTTCTTTAATAGAAGATAAAAGTACGTTGCAAATGGGAATTGGTTCGATTCCGAATGCGGCATTAAGTAAATTACATCATCACAAAGATTTGGGTTTGCATACCGAAATGTTTTCGGATGGCGTGATTGATTTAATTGAAAAGGATGTTATCAATTGCAATTATAAAGGCACTTTGCGAGGAAGGGTTTTGGCTACTTTTATGATGGGATCCAAACGATTGTACGATTATGTAAACGACAATCCGTTTATCGAAATGAAGGAATCTTCGATGGTAAACGACACAGCTCGCATTCGTAAAAATCCAAAAATGGTCGCCATTAATTCGGCTATTGAAGTTGATGTTACTGGTCAGGTTTGTGCCGATTCGATTGGTCCGAAGATGTATTCGGGTGTTGGAGGTCAAATGGATTTTATACGTGGCGCGTCGTTAAGCGAAGGCGGAAAAGCGATTATTGCTTTGCCTTCCATTACCAAATCGGGAGCGAGCAGAATAGTTCCCTATTTGAAACAAGGAGCTGGTGTAGTTACCACCAGAGCACATGTGCAGTACATTATCACCGAATACGGCATTGCCGATTTATACGGAAAAACCCTAAGACAACGCGTTACCGAATTGGTCAAAATCGCCCATCCCAATCACCAGGAAATGATTGAAAAAGGCTATTATGAGCTATTGAACAATTCGTAGGTTTTGAGTAAAAACAATGTTTCCGTAGCTTTTTTTAAGGAATCATTGGATTGGCCATTATTTTGAACAATTCGGCATTGGAAATGAAAAGTCGATTTTCTAAACTAAGAGCAGTTAATTGAGAAGTTATTAAGTTATTCTCACGAGAATTAATTAAGAAAATAGAACTTTCTCCAAAAGAGAACAATCGTTCTTCAGAAGTAAGCATAGTTGTATAATCAACTACAAGTTCATTAATTAATTTTTGTTGTTTATCTAACGAATTGATTTCTGTTTGCTGCGCTTTTATTTTATTTTTTAGCTGAATTCGTTCAACATCTAATTCAAATTGGGTGTCTTGTATTTTAAACTTGGCTAATTTTAAACCGCCTCGTTCTTTTCTTAAAAAAAGTGGAAAAGAAAAATTGACTCCAATTTTATAATTATTCAAATTAGTATCATTAAAAGAACTTGGTTCTGATAAATAATGATAACCCAAATCAATTTTTGGCAATAACGAATTGGCTTTTAGTTTGCGTTCTACTTCTAAAATTCCAATTTTGC
The DNA here is from genome assembly GCA_031387085.1 of Flavobacteriales bacterium. GTDB lineage: Bacteria > Bacteroidota > Bacteroidia > Flavobacteriales > Flavobacteriaceae > Flavobacterium. The sequence goes on from JANNCY010000196.1 coordinate 14,896, forward strand.
TTTCAAGTGCATTTATTTTTGGATGATTTTCTAATGATGGATTGTCTTGTAAAAGTTCGTTTGTTTTGAGTGATTCTTTTATAGTTGCATTTAAGTCTTTTTCTGGAATTATATTTTCTTGCAGTTCTAAAGGCACATTATTGTCCAACCATAAAAAAGTAGCTAATTCCAATTTAGATTTGGCTAATTTTAATTGCGAATCTTCCAAACTTAATTTGCGATTTCTAACAATAATATTGGCTTCGACACTATCGATTGCGGGTTTGTCTCCATTTAGAATTAGACTTGAAACACCTTTCATTCTGGTTTCGGCATTTTTCAAGTAGCTTTCATACAATTCTACTTCGCTAAAGTTTCTTTTCCAATTGAAATAGGTAACAGAAGCATCATAAAGCACCAGTATTGCTTGTAATTTTCGTTCGGATTGGCTTAGTTGCATTTGAATTTTTGCCTTTCGTAAATCGGCCATTCGTTGATTAATTACTAATCCTTGTCCCAGAGGAAGCGTTATTCCGAGTGAAGTTAAGCCTTGATTAGGCACCGTATTTTCAGGATTTAAATAAACACCTTCGCTATTGTCAAATCCGGCTTTGATTTCAATTCCGTACCAAGTTGGTATCTTAAAACTGCTATTTAAAACCGAATAATATTCTGAATTTTTAAATTGTTTTTTATCAAAATCGATTTCAATTTTGGGATCAAATCCGCCTCGAGCCATCATTAAATTGGCTTGCGCATTAGCTATATTTAGATTGGCACTTTTTACCAAAGGATGGAATTTTTTCACATAACCTAAATATTCATCATAAGTGAGTTCTTTAGAGTTTGTAATTGGATTTTGAGCAACAATCCCAAAACTGATTACTAAAAAAAACAAAAGAAATCGGTTCATTATTTTTTCTCTTTAGTTGATTTATTTTTTGGTTGGTAATAATTCGGTGGAAATCCATTTAAACTTCGCCACAATTCAAACCAAATAGGAACATTGTTTAATAAGGCGATAGTTTGCGCTCCGGCACCAATACTTAATTGTTTTGGCCATTTGGCTTCATCATTGTCTGGAGCAATTAATACGCGGTATTTGCCATTGTCGCTAATGAAATTCTCGATAGCAATCACTTTTCCGCCAAAAGTTCCGTACGACATATCCGGCCAACCCGAAAATACTATTGTTGGCCAGCCATCAAACCAAACGCGGACTTTTTCTCCTTTTTTAATTAAAGGCAAATCGATAGGAGCTATGTAAGTTTCGACAGCAATATCGTAAACAGAAGGCATTATGCTAACAATAGCAGTACCTTCTTTAATGTTTTCTCCAATTCCAGATTGTAAAGCACGGTTTATATAACCATCTTGTGGCGCTTTGATATAATACATTCCGTTTCGAATGCTGTAATTAGCATATTGATTTTCGAGTTTATTCACTTGCGCTTTAGTATCGTATTGATTGCTTAAAGCTGTAAATTGGTCACTTCGCGCTTTAGAACCTTTTTCGTTGTATTCAGCTGCAATTCTATTGATTTCGACACGCGCATTTATTAATTCGTTTTTGCTCGTTAACAGTTTGTTTTCTTGCGTAATTATTTTGGCTTCTACATCTTGTAATTTCAAACGTTTTTCTTCGACATCAGTTAAAGGTTTTAGTCCTTCTGTATTTAACTGAACCGATCGATTGAATTGTGTTGTGGCAATTTTAACTTGTGTTTTAATAGCTATAACATCAATACTGTCACTTTTAATTTTTAATAGTGCTTGACGAATTTTATTTTGTGCTTGTTGTAATTTTAAACTCTTTTCGTTTTCAATAGCTTGAATTTGAGCCGATAGTGAAGTTACTTTTCCGTCATACGATTCGACCGACATTTTTTTAGCATCCATTTGATTTTTGGTGTTTTTAACCAAATTTGGGTCTAAATAATCTTCTTTAATCTCAGAAATAAAAAGAATGGTGTCGCCTTTTTTAACAAAATCACCTTCTTGAACGTACCATTTTTCTATTCTTCCCGAAATTAAAGATTGAATGGATTGCGGACGTTGATTTGGTTTTAAAGTAGTCACGGATCCAGAACCTGATATATTTTGTGTCCATGGAAGAAATAAAATAATCAAAACAATTAGCGAGAATGCTAAAATGATTCTATTCAGTATTTTATAATGCGGTCGGCTACTTAAATCCTTTACAGTGGAATAATTAAGCAACGATTTAATTGCAATCGGATTATTTTTAGATAAATTAAGCATCGTTTATTTTTTAATATCTTTATAAATTGTTCCTTCTTTCAACGTAATTTCTCGAGTAGTTTTTGCTTTCCAATGTTTATTTTTTGATGATACTAAAACCGTCCATTGATTGTCTTCAGAAAGAATAAAATCAATAATTTCACTGGCTGTTCTCTCATCCATTTTATCTGTTGGATCTTCAAAAAACAATAATCTTGGTTTGTTGATAATGCTTCTTGCTAAAAGCAGTTTTTGAGCATTTGATGAAGACAACTGTTTTCCTTCAGGAAAAATACGCGTGTCCAAACCTTTTGGCAATGTTTTTATGTAAGAAGTAAGTTGCACAGCATCTAAAGCCCATTTTAAATCGGCATTTGTAATAGCAGGATTGTTAAATGTAATGTTGGCTAAAATAGTACCTTCAAATGGAGTTTCGCCTTGAATTATAGTTCCGATATGCGAACGATAGTGTTTTAAATCTATTTTTTTAAACGTATCATCGTTTATAAAAAAAGAACCAGAAGTGGGCTGAATTAATCCAGATAATAGCCGAATTAAAGTCGTTTTTCCTGAGCCATTTTCGCCATTTAATAGTATTTTTTCCCCTTGTTCTATTTTTAAGGAAATAGTATTAAGAACGTCATCTGTAGCATCTGGAAATTTAAATTTTACATTGTCGGTTTCTAATGAAATGTTAGTGTAGCAATCGGTTGGTTCCATTTCAGACTCGACTTCCGTATTCATATCGGTTACTTGCCCAATTTTTTCGATCGACGTTAAAACATCGTAAAAAGTTTCTAATCCTAAAATGATTTTTTCAACTGCATTTATCACTAATAAAATAATAATTTCAGAAGCTACGAATTGGCCAATATTCATTTGTTGATTTAAAACAAGAAATCCTCCAATTAGCAATAAACTAGCCGTGATAATGATTTTAAAAACAATTAATTGTATGAATTGTCTTTTTATTATGGAGAAATGTTTTTCACGATATCGTATATAATCACTTGCTAAATTGTTGTTTTTTTGAAGCGCATAATCAAAATTTATTGGCTTTCTGAAACTAAAGTTATTTCGGGCCATTTCTTGTAACCAACTAGCTACTTTGTATTTGTATTTCGATTCTTTTAAGCTAGTCTCTAATCCGGAACGATAAGAATATCTAAAAATAATATACAATAGTATAATTAAAAACAATCCAAAAACAATAAAGAATGGATGGTATAACGACAAAAGTAAAATACCAAATACAATTTGCAAAAGTGCTGCAGAAAAATCGATTAGTAATTTTGAAGTCCCTTTTTGAATGGAGATCGTATCGAAAAATCGATTGGCTAGTTCGGGCGGATAGGTGTGATAAATTTCTTCAAATTTAATTTTTGGTAATCGATAGGCAAACTCAAAAGAGGAACGAACAAATATTTTTTGCTGTAAATTTTCAGTAATTCGAAGTTGCATTAGAGATAATATTCCAACAAATGTTACTCCGATTACAACTAATATAACCAATACAATCCACGAAGCACTTATTCTGCCCGATTGAATAAAATTGATAATTGCTTGAATGCCAAGAGGTAATGACAAACTTATTAATCCGGCAAAAATAGCATAGAAAATAATCTGACTTATATCTCTTTTGTCCAATCGCAAGAGATTAAAAAAGCGTTTTAATGGAGTTTCATTCATGAGTACTTATTGTAAAGTTTTTTCAATCAAATTGAGATAAAAATCAGTAGGATTAATTACATCATTACAATCGGTGATTGATTTTAAATGATCTTTCAAAAAATGTTGATGTAAAGCTCCTTCAACTATAGTTGAAACTAAACTTTTTGCAAAAGGATAATTTGGATTTACATCTTTTATCATTTCAACAATTCTATTGATTACTCTTTTGTAAATAAGAAAAAAGCCTTCTTTATTTTCAGCGTCCACTTCTTTAGTATGTAATGTTTTTGTAAATTCGGCTATAATAATTTTATTTAAAATAGCTTCATTAATATAATCCGTTGTTTGATCGTCTTCAATTTTTTCGGTTACAAGGGTAATGGCTTTTTTTAATTTTTTAAAAGGATCTGAAATATTATTTGTTGCAAACACCAATCGGTATTCCATCCAACTCCAATACCAAGATGATAAATAAACCAGCAATTTATGTTTGCTTTCGAAATACCGATAGATTGAGCTTTCATTAGACCCAATTAAATCGCCTAGTTTTTTGAAAGTAAATTCTTCAAATCCTATTTCATTGATCAATATAATACTTTTTTCTATGATTTTTTTTCCTAAAGTAGAAGTTTCAGGATCTTTTAAATAGATTTTATTGTTAACTTGAATTTTTATGTTTGTGAATAAATCTTCCATAATACTCTTAATCAGATGTGGTTGGTGTAAATTCTTTTTCTTTTTTTTTTGATAAATCAAACTGGTACAATAGTGCAATATTAATAAAATCGCGACCCGATTCATCATTTATTTTATAGTCGAATTGATAGATATAACCCAATTGGATAGCAACATTTTTATTAAATTCATAGCCGCCACCAACAAAGAGTCTGTTTCGTTCAAAATAAGGTTCTTTATCAGTAAAGAAAATTTCATCCCAAGCCGATAAGTAAAAACTTTTTGGAGCAATTTTTTTTCCATTTAAAGGAATTGTAGCTCCAATTCTATACCTAAATCGATTTCTGTAACCATTTGAAGTAAATCGTTGTTCAGCTCTGTATCGATGTTCAAATGTTACAAACTCTAGTAGGTTTTTCATGTTAATTTGAAACCATGTTCGAATTTCTCTGTTTTGTGAAGGCAACTCAAAATTTCCTCCTTCACTAAAAGTGTTGTAAGAACCAATGCCGGTTGTTAAAGAAAAGTTTGGATTTATTTTATACGAAACACCGGCTTTATATTCATAATAATGAAATTCATTATAAAAAGATAAACTTCGTAATTGCGCTTCTGTAAAAACATTAATTTTTTGATTCATTTTTATATTGATATTAATGATATTCCATGAACCTAGTTTATGCTGAGAAGCAACATTACTTGAATAAAAAAAGAGTAGTATTAAAATGATTTTTTTCATTGTGTTTTTTTACTCTTAATTTTTTTTTACAGTTTTCATTTGAACAACATCGACTAAAAAGGCAAAAGCCATTGAAAAATAAATGTACCCTTTTGGGATTTCAAAATGGAAACCTTCTGCAATTAATGAAACGCCAATCATCATTAAAAAACATAAGGCTAATATTTTAAAAGAGGAATGTTTTGAAATAAAATTGCTTATTGGTTTAGAGGCGAAAAGCATAATAATCACAGTGACAATTACTGAGGTATACATTACCCAAAGTTCTTGAACCATTCCCACCGCTGTGATTATGGAATCGATTGAAAAAACCAAATCTAAGATAATTACTTCTCCTAAAAATTTACCAAAACTTCCTTTTTTTGGAAGTAGTGGTGCATTAGAATTTGTAATTTCAGTTTTATGATAGATTTCTTTTGTGCTTTTGTAAATTAAAAATAGTCCACCTAGAATTAGTATAAATCCTTTACCAGAAAAATCAATATCAGCTATAGTAAATATAGTTTTGTCGAGTTTTAAAATCCATGAAATTATTGCTAACAAAGCTAAACGCATTATCATTGCTAAACCAATTCCCCAATAGCGAAGCTTATTTCTTTGATTTTCAGGTAGTTTATCAGCTAAAATAGATATGAAAATAATATTATCTATTCCTAAGATAACTTCTAAAGCAATAAGTGATACTAATGAAATTAAGGCATCTATCATTGTAATTTAGTTACTTAAAAATTTATTTTAAAACCAAAATTCAAGTTTTTTAAATCTTGTAATTCAGGTATTATTTTATTATCATTTAGGTCAAGATACTTTAAGTGATCCAGTCCTTTAATATGTTTTGGAATCTGCTTAAAATTATTGTGATTTAAAAACAAGGTTTCTAAATTAGTAAGTTTGAAAATATTTTTTGGCAAATTACTAAGATTGTCATTTTCGAGGTGCAATACTCTTAAATGTGGAAGCAAACTAATTATTTCTATGTTTTCATAGAGATTCATATTTTTTTCATCATTCAAAAAAAGTTCTTCCAAATTAGTTAGTCCACTAAAAGATTTTGGAAGCGTTTTAAAATCATTTCCACTTAAATCAAGCACTTTCAATTTTTTTAAGAATCCAATTTCTATAGGAATTTCTTTTAAATGGTCGTTTTTTAAACTTAAAAATTCTAAATTAATGAATTTTGACCATACTACTTTTGGAAGCTCAAAATTTTGATTGCTTAAATTTAAACGAAACACATTTTTAGGGTTTTTTAACGCTTCTTCTAAAGTGTAATATTCTTTCATTATTTGAGTTGAATCTAAAGCCGTTTGACTCATTACAACCTGAGCGAATTGTATAAAAAGTACAATTGTAAAAGTGAATTTTGTTTTCATTTCTTTTGTTTTTCACCATTTAAAAATGATATAATAATACGCAAAGATAATAGTAATACTATTAAAAATGAAATTTTAACTTTTATTTATAAAAAAAGAGGCGCAAATTAATGTGCCTCTTTTATGAATGTATTTGTTGATAAATTTTACAACAACGATTTTCCCGTCATTACTGTAGGTTTTTCAATTCCCATTAAATCTAAAATGGTTGGAGCAATGTCTGCCAGAACTCCATTGTGAATGGATTTTAATTCGGGATCGACTAAAATAATCGGCACCGGGTTAGTGGTATGCGCCGTGTTTGGTGAACCATCCGGATTAATCATCGTTTCACAGTTTCCGTGATCAGCAATAATTATTGTGGTATAGTTATTTGTCAATGCAGCTTCGACTACTTCCTTA
>JANNCY010000022.1:0-1596 GCA_031387085.1 Flavobacteriales bacterium
TAGCAAATGAGACAATTAGCGGATTAGCGAATGAAATTCTAACCGCCAATATAATCAATTCGCTAATTCGCTAATCAACGAATTCGCTAATTAAATAAATATGAAAGTAGCCATCATCATGGGAAGCATCTCCGACATGCCGATAATGCAAGAAGCCATCGACATCCTAAAAGCATTTGACATCGAAACCGAAGCCGATATTGTTTCGGCACACCGCACTCCCGAAAAACTATTTGATTTTAGTAAAAACGCCCACACCCGTGGCATTTCGGTAATCATTGCTGGTGCCGGCGGTGCTGCACATTTACCAGGAATGGTCGCTTCTATGAGTCCGTTGCCAGTAATTGGTGTTCCCGTAAAATCGAGCAATTCAATCGATGGTTGGGATTCTGTTTTGTCCATTTTGCAAATGCCAGGTGGCGTTCCTGTGGCAACTGTCGCTTTGAACGGTGCCAAAAATGCCGGAATTTTAGCGGCACAAATTATCGGAAGCCATGACAAAACCGTTTTAGATAAAATCATTTCCTATAAAGAAAGCTTGGCTGATGCCGTGAATAAAGCGTCAGACGATTTGAAAAAATAATTTTTTTTGAAGCTAATCCTGCTGTCCGCTTTATCTTTTGTTGCGCTGTGCTACACAAAAGGATGCCGCTTCCATCAGGGCTAGAAACCAAGAGTTTAATACAACAACATAATAATTTGGACGAGATTACTTCGTTCCTCGTAATGACCATGAAAGTACTTACCCAAAAATTCCAAACCAAACACGATACAGCGCCTTTTTCGCAAATCAAATTAGAAGATTACCAGTCGGCTTTTGAAGAAAACATCGCCAAAGCAAGAGCCGAAATCGATGCCATTACTAACAAGACACAAGCGCCCACTTTTGAAAACACCATTGTCGCTTTGGATTTTTCGGGAGAAGCTTTGGATCGTTTATCCTCAATTTTCTTCAATTTGAATTCGGCGGAAACCAATGACGAAATCCAAAAAATTGCGCAAGAAGTCTCGCCATTGATAACAGCATTTGGAAACGACATTTCACTAAACGAAGACTTATTCAAACGTGTAAAAGCCGTTCACGACCAAAAAGAAAATTTAGATTTAACTCCAGAACAAGCCACTTTATTAGATAAAAAATACAAAAGTTTTGCCCGAAACGGTGCCTTACTTTCCGATGATAGAAAAGCACGATTACGTGAAATCGATACCGAACTCGCCAAACTAAAACTCACTTATGGCGAAAATGTGTTAGCAGAAACCAACAATTACCAATTGCACATTACCAGCGAAGCCAATTTAAAGGGCTTGCCTAATGATGCCAAAGAAATGGCACAATCGTTAGCCAAATCGAAAGGCGTTGAAGGATGGATTTTTACCTTAGATTTTCCAAGTTACTTACCTTTTGTTACCTATATAGACAACCGGGAATTGCGCAAGGAAATGGCTCTTGCAGCTGGTAAAAAAGCCTTTAAGAACAACGAATTTGACAACAAAGAAATCACGTTACAGATTGCCAAACTGCGTTACGAGCGTGCCAATTTATTAGGATATGAAACCCATTCGCATTTTGTTTTAGAAGAACGAATGGCGCAA
>JANNCY010000024.1:0-11227 GCA_031387085.1 Flavobacteriales bacterium
TAACAACTCCTTTAAAAAACTGAGTTCTAGTTTTTTCACCCTCTTTAATTTCGTAGTAAACTGTGATAGTATCACCAGCTCCAAACGCAGGGAAATCTTTTTTTACTGATATTTCGTTATTTACGAAATCAACTAAATTTGCCATTTTAATGCTTATTAATGGTTTAAATCAGAGCAACATTCACGGTTTTCGCCAGAGGTTGGTCAAATGTGGACGCAAAGGTAAAAAAAATTATGAGTTATGAGTTATGAGTTATGAATTTTTTTTCATTAGCATTAAAAAAATTCCAACAGAACAACGCATAACTAGTCTTCAAGTAAATCTGGTCGTCTGTTTTTAGTATGCTCATACGCTTTATCCTCACGCCATTTGTCAATTTTTGCAAAATGGCCACTGGTTAAAACATCAGGGACTTTCCATCCTTTGTAATCGGCTGGGCGAGTATATATTGGTCCGGATAATAAGTTATCCTGAAAACTATCTGTCAATGCTGACGTTTCGTCACTCAAAACACCGGGAATCAATCGAATAATCGCATCGCAAAAAACAATAGCGCCAATTTCGCCACCACTCAAAACATAATCACCAATCGATATTTCTTTCGTAATTAAATGATCGCGTACGCGTTGGTCAACACCTTTATAATGTCCGCAAAGGATAATAATGTTTCCCAACATCGACATCGTATTCGCCATTTTTTGGTTCAATGTTTCTCCGTCAGGCGACATGTAAATGATTTCATGGTACGTTCTTTCCGATTTTAAAAACGCAATACAATCATCAATCGGCTGAATATTCATGACCATTCCGGCACCTCCACCAAAAGGATAATCGTCCACACTTTTTTGTTTGTTGGTCGTATAATCGCGGAGGTTATGAAAATGAACTTCTACCAAACCTTTATCGATAGCACGTTTCATAATCGATGCTTCAAACGGACTTCGGAGTAATTCGGGTAAAATGGTAATAATATCGATTCGCATGGTGTAAAGATATAAAAATTGATGTCATTGCGAGACACGAAGCAATCAGAAGCTATTTCCCGCTATCCGTTACAATCTTTTTATTTCGTCCGTTCGAGTTCGCTTGTAAAGCGAGTATTGAGAACACGAAATAAAAAGGATTTCCACTTCTATCTGGGCTAGGGCATTAGTAGTTAAAGGAACGCTGTTATAAAAATTCAGCACAATCTTGTCATTTCGACGAAGGAGAAATCACATAAAGAGATTTAGATTATGAGATTTACTTCGTCTGTTCGCTTTGCTCGAGGCTCCTTCGTCGATATGACAAATAGTAAATACTAATTTAAACTCCAAATTGCCTCATGTGATGATCCAAATGCATCGATTGCAAACGATCCCATTCACTGAGTTTCATTTCGCCAAAAAAAGGATGCTTAGTTGTTTTTATGGCTTTCTCCCCAAGTTCCGAAAAAAGATTTAATTTTTTAATCAAATCGGCTTTCGATTGCTCGAAATCACATTCGTTATTTCGTATAAATGCGGGCGCAGTGGGACTGTCTTTTTTAAATTCGGCCGAATTTAGAATTTTATTTTTAAACATTTTTCCAAGTAATTGCATAAAGAAATTGGCTTTCAGATTCAAATTGCCAAAGGCAACATCCATGGGTGCCTGACAATGCGATAACATTTGTGCTGCATTCATTTTTCCCCATTGCGCTTGGCTTTCCGGAGTGAGTTTATTAATTCTTGCAATTATTTCCTGATTGTCATCAGCGTTGTAAATACTTTTCATATGCTATTGTTTTTTGGTTGCCATCAATGAAAAAACCATCGGTATTTTATTTTGAAAATGTTTTATTCTGAATTTTCCTTTTTCGAACTCCTCTGTTTCATTAAAACAATTGTAAGGGGAATAATCGTATTCATCATAAGAATTGAGTTCCAATCCCACTTGAATTAATGCATTTAAAACTTCGCTTGTTGGATGATTCCAACCCACACTTTTGGTTTCAATTTTCGCCTCTTTATCGGCATACGTTCCTGAAATTGTTTCTACAATGGGTTCTATATTAAAATAACTATAAAAAACGGTTTTGAAATCATCGTCATACATCCAAACCACAGGATGAAAATCGGCCATTATAAATTTACCACCTGGTTTTAAAAAATGAGAAATAACATTTGCCCATTTGCTTAAATCTGGGAGCCAGCCAATAGTGCCATAACTGGTAAAGACAATGTCAAATTTTTCATCGAGATGACTCGGTAAATCGTAAATATCGCAGCAAACAAAAGTGGTGTCTACGTTTAATTTAGTAGTAAACTCTTTAGCTCTTGCAATGGCTTTGTCCGACAAATCAACGCCTGTAGCTTTGGCGCCCATTCTCGAAAAAGTGATAGTGTCTTGTCCGAAATGGCATTGCAAATGCAGGATTTTTTTATTTGAAACATCACCCAATAATTCCAATTCAATTTTATTTAAAGTCGATTTTCCATTCAAAAAACCTTCTACATCATAAAATTCGGAAGCAATATGAACATCGGTTTTATCATTCCAAGTTTGTTTATTGATGTTAATATAATCTGCACTATTTTCCATTTATTTCGAAATTGAATAATTATTCAAATGTACTATTTTGTAGATAGTTTGTAATAAATTTTATTCGTAAATTTGCACCAAAATTAAAAAACACGAAAATGGAAAACGGTATATACGCTAAATTCAACACTTCAAAAGGAGTAATTTTAGTAAAACTAACACACGATTTAACACCAGGAACAGTTGGCAATTTTGTTGGATTAGCAGAAGGTCAATTGGAAAATTCAATACAACCAATGGGTAAACCGTATTACGACGGATTGAAATTCCATAGAGTAATTCCCGATTTTATGGTCCAAGGGGGTTGTCCTCAAGGAATCGGAACAGGTGGTCCGGGTTATAACTTTGAAGATGAGTTTCATCCAACATTAAAACACGATAAACCAGGCGTTTTGTCGATGGCGAATTCTGGGCCGGGTTCAAATGGTTCTCAATTTTTCATCACGCACGTTCCAACAAATTGGTTAGACGGAAAACACACCGTTTTCGGAAACGTAGTAGAAGGTCAAGATATTGTTGATGCGATTGCACAAGGTGATGTTATTGAATCGCTTGAAATCGTTAGAGTAGGAGCAGAAGCAGAAAAATGGAATGCCATCGAAGCGTTTCGAACTTTTGAAGGTTCGCGTTTAAAACGAATTGAAGAAGCAAAACAACAAGCCGAAGCTGAAATGGAAAAATTAGCCGCTGGATTCGAAAAAACAGAAAGCGGATTGCGTTATAAAATTATCCAAAAAGGGAATGGTAAAAAAGCCGAAAACGGAAAAACTGTTGCGGTTCATTATTCAGGAGCTTTAGAAAACGGAAAAGTATTTGACAATTCGTATACAAGAAAGAAACCGATTGAATTCCCACTCGGACAAGGTAATGTCATTGAAGGTTGGGACGAAGGTATTGCATTACTTCAAGTTGGCGACAAAGCGCGCTTTGTTATTCCGTCGTATTTAGCTTACGGAACTAGTGGTGCTGGTGGCGTTATTCCACCCAATGCTACTTTAGTTTTTGATGTTGAGTTAATGGATGTGAAGTAAGCTAGCCAACCAATTTTGAGTAGCAAAATTGTGTGAATCGCTTATTCCGAATTTATTTACTGCGTCAGTTCGCTGTGCTCGTGTCGGAAACTATAAAAGTAAAAATTATAAATCCCAATAATTCAACTATTGGGTTTTTTTTTATCTTTACCAAAACCAATTAACTAAAAAAACAGATGAAAACTAAACTTGTCATGGTCGCTTTATTTGGAACAGTATTATTTTCTTGTGCTCCAAAAGTTGTTACTCCGGCTCCACCTCCGGTTGTTGAGGTAAAAAAAGAAGAGGTAAAAAAAGAAGAAGTAAAACCTGCGGTTGAAGTACTAACTGCTGAACTTGCAGAAGGAAAATATCTTTATGAAAATAATTGTGCCAAATGTCATAAACTATTCGACCGTCATGAGTATACCGCACAGCAATGGATGCCAATAACTTTAAGTATGCAAAAAAAGGCAAAGATTCAGGATATTGAAAGAGAAAAAATATACAATTATCTAACGATGAAATAAAAAAATCTCCTAATTATTTAGGAGATTTTTTTTTAATTATATTTCAAAACCATCAGGTAAAACAGCTCCTTTTTTGACGACAATGATTCCGTCCTTAATGGTCAGTAAATTAGTGTTTTGATCTTCTAAGTGATTTCCGCCATTTAACTTTACATCATTTCCAATTCGGCAATTTTTATCTACAATTGTATTGTTAATATAGCATCGTTCACCAATTCCGATATTGATGATGTTATGTTGAGAATTGGTACTGATTTCTTCCAGATTTTGATAATAATCATTACCCATTAAATACGAATTAGTTATGGTTGTACCTGCATCAATTCGACTACGAATACCAATAACAGAATGTTCTATGGTGCTTCCATTAATTATACAACCTTCGGCAATAATCGATCTGTCGATGGTTGAGCCACCCGTAATTTTGGAAGGAGGCAACACCCTGGCGCGTGTATATATTTTACTGGAATTATCAAACAAATTGAATTTCGGAATTTCATCGGTTAATCCTAAATTGGCTTCAAAAAACGAATCGATGTTTCCAATATCGGTCCAATAACCTTCGTATTGATAGCTTAATATTTTTTCTTTTCCAATGGCTTGTGGAATGATTTCTTTACCAAAATCTTTGGTATCGGGATTGGACATTAATTCCACTAATAAATCCCGATTGAAAATATAAATCCCCATCGAAGCCAAATACAATTTTCCTTCCGATTTTGATTCCTCGCTCACTTCGGAAGTCCATTCGGGTAACAAACTGGCATTTGGTTTTTCAATAAAAGAAGTAATGAAGTTTTCGGAATCAGTTTTTAAAATACCGAATTCAGGCGCTTCTTTAGCATTTACAGGCAAGGTTGCAATCGAGATGGACGCGCCACTTTTTTCGTGGGCTTGTATCATTTCGTTAAAATTCATTTGGTACAATTGGTCCCCCGATAAAATCAACGCGTAATCAAAATCATGATTCAAAAAATGCTGCATGCATTGGCGCACCGCATCGGCAGTTCCCTGAAACCAAGTCACGTTATCCGGAGTTTGCTCAGCTGCCAAAATATCGACAAAAGCGGTACTGAAATGGCTAAAATGGTACGTATTTTTGATGTGTTGATTTAACGAGGCCGAATTAAATTGCGTCAATACAAACATTCTTTTAATATCCGAATTGATACAATTTGAAATCGGAATATCCACCAAACGGTATTTTCCAGCAATAGGAACAGCAGGTTTAGATCGACTTTCGGTTAAAGGCGATAATCGCGATCCTTGTCCGCCACCTAGAATTATAGCTAATGAACTTTTTTTCATGATTTTATTTTATTAATGATTGGTATACTTCGATATATTGTTCCGCCACTTTATCCCAGGAATGGTCAATTTTCATTGACGTTTTTCTAACTTCATCAAATTTAGTTTTGTTATTGTATAAATCAATACCACGAGTAATCGAATGGTTAACATCGTAAACGCTGGTGTGATCATGGCAAATTCCGAAACCACCATCACCAAAATCCAACACCGTGTCTTTCAATCCGCCTGTTCGTCGCACGATCGGAATAGTTCCATAACGCAAAGCATACATTTGATTCAAACCACAAGGTTCAACTCTGGAAGGCATCAGTAAAAAATCGGCTCCAGCATAAATGATGTGTGCTAATTTTTCGTTGTATCCGATATACGCATTGTAATTTCCAGTGTAAAATTGTTTTAAACTATTCAAGCCATTCTCAACATTGGTATCTCCGGAACCTAAAATTAAAATATTGATTTCTCCCGGATTTCTACTCAATCCAATACTGCAAATTTCAGTTAATAAATCGGCCCCCTTTTCATGAACCAATCGCCCAATAAATGTAAAAAGCGGTTTGTCGATGTTTAAGTCAAATTGCGCACACAGAAATGCTTTGTTTTTTTGTTTTCCTTTTTTGAAATCTCTCAAACTATAATTAGTCATTAACATTTCATCGGTTTTTGAATCCCAGACTTGCGTGTCAATTCCATTTAAAATTCCGATAGATTTGTGTCTTTCAAAAGATAAAAGGTTTTCCAAACCATTGGCTGAATGGCTAATTTCATCCAAATAACTTGGTGAAACGGTTGTTATTTTCCAAGCACATTTTATGGCAGATGCTAGTGGATTTATGATTCCATTCCATTCTAAAAACCCCATGTTTATTCTGTCAAAATCAGGAATATAATGAATTTTATCAAAGCCAAACCAACCTTGATACTGTCCGTTATGAATCGTTAAAACGGTGGGTGTATTTTTTAACGGCTCGTAATTGTAACATTTTTGAACCATAAACGGAATCAATCCAGAGTGATGATCATGACAATGAATAACATCTGGATATTGTTTGCTTTCAATCAACCAATTTAAAAAAGCAATTTGAAAAGCCAGAAAACGCTCAGTATCGTCTTGATAGGAATATACATTGGGTCTGTCAAACAATTCCGGAATAGCAATTAAATACAATTCGAATCCAAGTTGATCACTTTTTTCCTTTAAAACAGTATACGGAAAAAAGAAACTTCCCAATTTTAGTTTTCCCTGATGGATGGTTTCAAATTCATTTTCATTAGTGAATTTATTGTCATAGCCAGGCACCACTACTTTTGCAACATGTCCTAATTGATTCAGATATTTTGGTAAAGCACCAACTACATCAGCTAAACCTCCGACTTTGGCAACGGGATAACATTCGGCACTAATATGATAAATTTCCATTACTAATTGTTTTTATGGCTTGCTTTTATAAAGTACAGCGTATGGATTGTATATAAAATTTAAAAGTATAAATTATATTTGCTATTTGGAAATTTAAAAGTATAAAAAAATGACACAAAATTATTTTTTTGTAGATTTAATGTAGAAATAACAATTAAATGAATTCAAAATAACAATTATGGAAATACAGGAAATTTCGTGGAGTGATTTTGAAAAAGTAGAAATGCGAATAGGAACGATTCTAAAAGTGAATGATTTTCCTGAAGCCAGAAAACCAGCTTACCAACTTACCATCGATTTCGGAAATGAAATTGGTATTAAAAAATCATCAGCGCAAATTACAAAACGCTATACAAAAGAGGCTTTAATAGGAAAACAAATTATTGCGGTTGTCAATTTCCCTAAGAAACAAATCGGGAATTTTATGAGCGAGTGTTTGGTTTTAGGATCGGTAAATGGCGATGATATTGTGCTTTTGACTTCCGATTTGAAAGTAGAAAACGGTTTGCGAATTGCATAAAAAAAGCCCAATAATTTTAAACTATTGGACTTTTATATTTTGGATAATTTTTAAATATCATCAAAATCAACGTCAGTATAACTTTTTTCGGTTGCGGAAGTTTCTTCTGTTTTAGACTCTTCAGAAGTATATTCTTTCTTAAAATCTTTTTGGTGTCTTTCTGAAATTACTTCTTCTCCTTTATTATTTAAAACAAACGAAGTCATTTCTTCCAAGATTTCTTTAAACGCGGTGAAATCTTCTTTGTACAAATAAATCTTGTGCTTTTTAAAATGAAAAGAGCCATCTTCTTCTGTAAATTTTTTACTTTCAGTAATGGTAATGTAGTAATCATCAGCTTTTGTCGCTCTCACATCAAAGAAATAAGTTCTTCGTCCTGCTCTCAATACTTTAGAAAAAATTTCGTCTTTTTCTAACATGTCGTTTTCTCTCATATTCAATCGTTCAGTTTGTAGTTTTTCTTATTCCAAAAATCATAAAAAAAAAGTTATGATGCAAGAATTAATTTACTTCTTTTTCAGAAAGTTGTTTATAATACAATTCTTTGTAGTAACCTTCTTGGGTTATTAGTTGATTATGAGCGCCTTGTTGAATAATTTTTCCTGCGTCTAAAATGATAATGGTATCAGCATTTTTTGCAGAAGACACTCTATGACTAACAATAATTGTTGTTTTATCTTTTGAAATGGAAAGTAGATTGGATAGAATTTGTTCTTCTGTTTCAGTATCGACAGCCGACAAACAATCGTCAAAAAGTAATATTTCCGGATTTTTGATAATAGCTCTTGCAATCGAAACGCGTTGTTTTTGTCCACCAGAAAGTGTTATCCCACGTTCACCAAGAATGGTTTCATATTGATTTTTAAATTGGATGATGTTATCGTGAACGACGGCGTTTTTTGCGGCTTCCATTACTTCATCATCGGAAGCAGTTTCTTTTCCGAATTTGATATTGTTCTTAATGCTGTCGGAAAACAAAAACGCATCTTGCGGAACAATTCCGATGCTATTTCTCAAATCATATAAATGCACTTTTGAAATGGGTTTTCCATCGATTAAAATTTGTCCTTCTTTGATGTCGTACATGCGAGTTAATAAGGATAATATCGTCGATTTCCCGGAGCCTGTTTTACCTAAAATCGCTAATGTTTGCCCTTTTTTAATTGAAAATGAAACATTTTGAAGTGCATTGATATTCGTATCTTCATAAGTGAAATTCACATTTTTGAATTCGATTTGACCATTAATGGCAGTTCTTTCTGTCGAAGTATTTTTTATTTCGGGTTCAATTTTTAAGAATTCGTTGATTCTTTTTTGCGACGCTTCTGCTTCTTGAACCAAAGACGAAACCCAACCGATTGAAGCAACAGGCCATGTTAACATATTCACGTACAAAATAAATTCGGCTATGGTTCCGATTTTTTCCATTCCGGGTTCTTGATTGATGTACATCATTCCACCAAAATAAATAACAACCAAATTGCTTATTCCGATTAATGCAATCATCAATGGTCCGAAAAGCGATTGCACTTTTGCCAAACTCATGCTTTTTTCTTTGCTTTCTTGCGCTAAATCTTTGAGATTGTTTTGCTGTTTTTCTTCTAAAGCATAGGCTTTTATGATGCGTATTCCAGAAAAAATCTCTTGTGTAAACGTCGATATTTTAGATAAATATTGTTGAAATATGGTGCTTCTTTTATTGATTTCCGTACTTAATTTAAAAATGATAAATGCTAAAATCGGTAATGGAAGTAAGGTGTAAAAGGTTAGTTTTGGCGAAACATTAAACATATAAATAATCACAATCGCAAAACGGATGAATGTATTGATAGTGTACATCACTGCCGGACCAACGTACATGCGTACTTTACCAACATCTTCACTTATTCGGCTCATTAAATCACCAGTACGATTTCGTTTGTAGAAGTTTTGATCTAAGACTTCGTAATGTTGGAAGACTTCATTTTTCAAATCAAATTCGACATGACGCGACATCACAATTAAGGTTTGTCGCATCAAAAAAGTTAAAATTCCGGCAACTATTGTAGCCGCAATTATTAGAAGAATATTGTTGATTAAATCGGTTTTTGCAGTCGCTGCGGTGATTTTATTTTTTTGAAATGCTTCAATTATGTTTATCGACTTACTGACTAATTTTGGAGTAAATAAAGAAAATATTTGTGCGATAATAGTGATAAGTATTCCAAATAAAAAACGGTATTTATATTTGACAAAGTATTTATTTAAATAACCTAATTCTTTCATGTTTTTAAGAAAATCTAAAAATATAGTTTTGAGATACTGTTAATTTTGTAAAAATGATAAAATTTTATAATAACCAGTTTATAAATGATTTATCAACAATCTGCTAATAAAAACCAAAAATGAATAGTTTTTTTAAATTTAATTATAATTTTGCTACGTCTTTTTGATAAAGTCGCAATTTAAACACTATTTATGACTACAGAAATTACAACTCCAAAAGAACTCCAAAAAATGGATCCCGTTTTCGGACAATTGTCATTTGACAATCACGAGCAAATTGTTTTTTGCAACGACAAAGATACTGGTTTAAAAGCAATAATTGGTATTCATAATTCGGTTTTAGGTCCAGCTTTGGGTGGAACCAGAATGTGGAATTACACCAACGAATGGGAAGCACTAAATGATGTTTTGCGTCTTTCACGCGGAATGACATACAAATCAGCGATTACAGGTTTAGATCTTGGTGGAGGAAAAGCAGTCATTATTGGTGATGCCAAAACGCAAAAAACACCAGAATTGATGCGCAAGTTCGGTGCGTTTGTGCATTCCTTATCAGGAAGATATATTACCGCTGAAGATGTCGGGATGGTTACTGCAGATATGGATACCGTTCGTGATGTGACGCCTTACGTTACTGGAATTTCAGAAGCGCGTGGAGGATCAGGAAACCCATCTCCAGTTACAGCTTACGGGGTTTATATGGGAATGAAAGCAGCTGCAAAACACCAATTTGGTTCTGATAAATTAGACGGAAAAAAAGTTTTGGTGCAAGGAATTGGACATGTTGGTGAGACATTGGTGGATTATCTAACCAAAGAAGGTGCGTTAGTTCAAATTACCGATATTAATTTAGACCGATTGATTGAAATAAGTTCAAAATACGGTGCCACTATTTTTAATGGAGATGATTTATACAGTGCCGATGTTGATATTTATGCTCCTTGTGCGCTTGGAGCAACCATAAATGACGATACGGTTTATAAAATTAAAGCGAAAGTTATCGCTGGAGCTGCCAATAATCAATTGGCAAATGAGAATGTTCACGGTCCAATTTTACAAGACAGGGGAATAGTTTATGCTCCCGATTTTCTAATTAATGCAGGAGGAATAATAAATGTTTACGGAGAAATTGCTCATTATGGTAAAGAAGAAGCCATGCGTAGAACTGAGAATATCTACAACACCACATTAGAGATTTTCGATTATGCTTTAAAAAATCAATTGACGCCTCAAAAAGCAGCAATGGCTATAGCAGAAATTAGAATCGAACAAAGAAAAAAAGAAACCGCTAAATAGATATGTGTTTTAAAAAATAGTTTTATTTTTGCAGAGCGAAAGACCTTTTTCTTTCGCTCTTTTTAATTTATAAAGTTCTTACACGTGTTAAACAGAAGACATATTCGAGTTAAAGTGATGCAATCCATTTATGCCATGCATCAAAATGGTTCTGATGATATTGAAAAAGAAGAGAAATTCTTGAACTACAGTGTCGAAAGTATAATGGATTTGTATTTAATCATGTTGTCTTCCTTAATCGAATTACAGCGAAAAGAAACCACATTCATTGAGCTTTCGAGTAAAAAGCATCTCGCCACTTTAGAAGAACGTAAA
>JANNCY010000097.1:0-3239 GCA_031387085.1 Flavobacteriales bacterium
GGTTCACGTTTACGATAGAAGCGTCGATATTAGAAATGTAGAATTCTCAGGACGTTCTATCAATTTAGTGATGTCAGATCGGGGTTGGAAAGCCATGAAGGATGTGGGTTTGGAAGATGAAATTCGCAAAATCGGAATTCCGGTTGACAAACGCGCCATTCATACACAAGACGATAAAATCAAATACCAATATTACGGTAAAGAAGGTGAAGCGATTTTTTCTCTTTCACGTGGCGTTTTGAACCGAAGAATGATTGATTTGGCAGAAGATGCCGGAGTTGAATTTTTCTTCGAACATAAAATTTGGGATGTTACTTTAACCAATGCGACCTTGCATGTTGGTGAAACCGAAAGAGGTGAATGGAGCGAATTAAAATACGACAAAGTATTTGGAGCCGACGGTGCGTTTTCTAGAATTCGCCACCGTATGCAACGCCAGAGTTTATTCGATTATTCGCAAGAGTTCATGAAAATGGGCTACAAGGAATTGCATATTCCAGCCAATGCAGATGGAACGCATAAAATTGATAAAAATTCCTTACACATTTGGCCAAGAGGCAACTTTATGTTGATGGCGTTGTCCAATCTTGACGGAACATTTACTTGTACCTTATTCATGCCTTTTGAAGGTGAAAATTCCTTCGAACAGTTAAAAGACGAAGAAAGTTTGGTGGCATTTTTCGCCAAGTATTTCCCCGATACGGCTGCTGTGATTCCCGATTTAGTAAAAGATTTCTTCAAAAACCCAACGAGTTACTTGGTAAAAATGAAATGCTATCCATGGACTTACGAAGATAAAGTCGCTTTGATTGGCGATTCGGCACATGCTATTGTTCCGTTTTACGGACACGGAATGAACGCTGGTTTTGAAGACATCACCATTTTAAATGAAATGATTGCCAAATACAATGACGATTGGAAGACCATTTTTTCGGAATATCAAAAATCGCGCAAACCCAATGCCGATGCGATTGCCGAACTGTCGAGTCGAAATTTTATCGAAATGAGCGCTAAAACTGCCGATTCCAATTTCCTGCTTCAAAAGAAAATAGAAAAATGGTTTTCCGACAAACACCCCGATAAATGGATTCCTTTGTACAGCCGCGTTACCTTTAGCTTGCAACCCTATTCCGATGCCTTGGCGATAGGCGATTTTCAAAATCAAATTATGGAAAAAGTCATGCAAATTCCAAACATCGAAGAAAAATGGAACAGCGAGGAAGTCGAGAATAAAATTATCGATTTATTGAAGTAGTTGAACCTGTAAGGTTTTCAAAACCTGACAGGTCTTGTAAAATATTGTTGAAGCAATCTCCAGCTATTCGCTCCAAGTTTTTTCATTTCAAACCATTTTTGTAAGCTTCTAAAATAGCTTCCTTTGGTCGCTTTTTAAAGCAACAAAAATTGGTTTTCAATTTCAAAAAGCTTTCCACTTCTATCTGGGCTAGGGCTATCGTCTTCGGAATGGATTTTTTACTTTTTAAAAATCTTCATCAAAACGCCAAAAACACCACGAATAAAACTTGCACTTGTAACTACTTTCGTAACCGATTTTCCGATGATTTCCGCAGTGCTTGGTTCGTTGCTTTTCTTTTCCTCAACTTCTTGTTCCTCTGCTTGTTCAACGGCGCTTTCGATTTTTTTATTTAAAATTTCATACGCACTTTCACGATTTATCTCTTCCGAATATTTTCGAACTAATTTCGATTTAGCATTGATTTCTGCAATTTCAGTATCCACTAAAACATCCATTCTACTCATTGGTGCCCGCATCATTGTAGCAGCTAAAGGAGTTGGAATTCCTTTTTCGTTCAAAGCTGTAACAAACGCTTCTCCAATTCCGAGTGAAGTCAGCGCTTCATCGGTTTCATAATACTCCGATGTTGGATAATTGTCGGCAGTTTGTTTAATTGCTTGTCGGTCGTTGGCGGTGAATGCTCTCAACGCATGTTGGATTTTCAATCCCAATTGTGCCAAAACCCCTTTGGGAATGTCCATAGGATTTTGCGTCACAAAGTAAACACCAACGCCTTTCGAGCGAATTAATTTGATGATGGTTTCGATTTGGTCTAATAAAACTTTGCTGGCTTCATTAAAAATAAGATGAGCTTCATCAATAAACATGACCAACTCAGGTTGATCAAGATCTCCTTTTTCGGGCATTTGCTGGTAAATTTCGGCGAGTAAACTCAACATAAAAGTCGAGAATAGTTTGGGTTTATCCTGAATGTCTGTCAAACGAATGATGTTTACATAGCCTTTTCCATTTTCGTCAATTCGCATTAAATCATCAATTTCAAATGATTTTTCACCAAAGAAGAAATCGCCACCTTGCTGTTCCAATTCAATTATTTTTCGAAGAATGGTTCCTGTAGTTGCGGTAGAAATCTTTCCGTATTCCTCTGAAATTTCGTCTTTGCCTTCTTCGGTGATGTAATTCAGTACTTTTTTGATGTCTTTCAAATCTAAAAGCGGCATCTTTTTATCGTCACAATATTTAAAAATAACAGAGACCACACCAGCTTGCGTATCGTTCAAATCTAAAATTCTCGAAAATAATACAGGACCAAATTCAGAAATCGTAGCTCGTAATCGAACACCGTCTTGTGCTGAAAGAGTCATCAATTCTACTGGAAATGAAGCGGTTGTATACGGAATGTTTATCTTGGCATGGCGTTCGGTAATAAAAGGCTTTTCAACACCTTCTTTTGCGATTCCAGAAAAATCACCTTTAATATCCATCATCAAAACCGGAACGCCAAATGAAGATAATTGTTCGGACAGCACTTGAATGGTTTTGGTTTTTCCAGTTCCGGTGGCACCCGCTATTAATCCGTGACGGTTTAATGTTTTTAATGGGATTTTAACTTGAGTTTCACCAATTGGTTCTCCGTCAAGTATTGCTGCGCCAAGAAGTAAACTGGCTCCTTTTGAAACATATCCTTCATTGATATCTTGAATAAACGATTCTTTTTTACTCATTTTTATAAAACATTGAATTTAGTAAAAGTTATTTTAGTGCAATATAGTATTTTTTCAGTATTTGAAGCACTCGGAATAAAGGCAAATCCCACTAAATTAAAAAAATAGTTATTAACAGAAATATACTAAAAACAGCAAAAAAAACGTTGTTTATCGAAATCTGATTGTATAATTAATTAAGAATGAATTGATTTGTTTAGAATAATTAAAAAAAACTTCGTGAGATTTTTTAGATGATAGACAATCTTAATTTATAC
>JANNCY010000099.1:0-10261 GCA_031387085.1 Flavobacteriales bacterium
GGTTCACGTTTACGATAGAAGCGTCGATATTAGAAATGTAGAATTCTCAGGACGTTCTATCAATTTAGTGATGTCAGATCGGGGTTGGAAAGCCATGAAGGATGTGGGTTTGGAAGATGAAATTCGCAAAATCGGAATTCCCGTAGACAAGCGCGCCATCCACACACAAGACGATAAAATTAACTACCAATATTACGGCAAAGAAGGTGAGGCGATTTTTTCTCTTTCCCGCGGCGTCTTAAACCGAAGAATGATTGATTTGGCAGAAGATGCCGGAGTTGAATTTTTCTTCGAACATAAAATTTGGGATGTTACTTTAACCAATGCGACCTTGCATATTGGCGAAACTGAAAGAGGTGAATGGAGCGAATTAAAATACGACAAAGTATTTGGAGCCGACGGTGCGTTTTCTAGAATTCGTCACCGAATGCAACGTCAGAGTTTATTCGATTATTCGCAAGAGTTCATGAAAATGGGCTACAAGGAATTGCATATTCCAGCCAATACAGATGGTACACATAAAATCGATAAAAATTCCTTACACATTTGGCCAAGAGGGAATTTTATGTTGATGGCTTTGTCCAATCTTGACGGAACATTCACCTGTACGCTGTTCATGCCATTTGAAGGTGAAAATTCTTTCGAGCAGTTGAAAGACGAACAAAGTTTGGTCGCATTTTTTGCTAATTATTTCCCGGATACAGCGGCTGTTATTCCCGATTTGGTGAAAGATTTTTTCAAAAATCCAACGAGTTATTTGGTGAAAATGAAATGCTATCCATGGACTTACGAAGACAAAGTCGCTTTGATTGGCGATTCGGCGCACGCTATTGTTCCGTTTTACGGACACGGAATGAACGCAGGTTTCGAAGACATCACGATTTTATCGGAAATGATTGCCAAATACAACGACGATTGGAAAACCATTTTTTCGGAATATCAAAAATCGCGCAAACCCAATGCCGATGCGATTGCCGAACTGTCGAGTAGAAATTTTATGGAAATGAGTGCCAAAACTGCCGATTCCAACTTCCTGCTTCAAAAGAAAATTGAAAAATGGTTTTCCGATAAACATCCCGACAAGTGGACTCCTTTGTACAGTCGCGTAACGTTTAGTTTGCAGCCGTATTCCGATGCCTTGGCGATTGGCGATTTCCAAAATAAGATTATGGAAGAGATCATGCAAATTCCAAACATTGAAGCAAAATGGAATAGTGAAGAAGTGGAGAATAAAATAATTAATTTGTTACAGTAGTCAGGATTTTGTCATTTCGACGAAGGAGAAATCTCATCTAGTGATCATTATTATGTGATTTCTCCTTCGTCGAAATGACAAATATACTGTTTAGTTTTCCTGATTTATTTTTTAAAAATCTTCATCAAAACTCCAAAAACACCACGAATAAAAGTAGCACTGGTAACCACTTTCGTAACCGATTTACCAATCATTTCCGCAGTGCTGGGTTCATCACTTTTCTTTTCTTCAACTTGTTGTTCTTCGGCTTGTTCAACAGCGCTTTCGATTTTTTTATTTAAAATTTCATACGCACTTTCACGATCAATCTCCTCCGAATACTTTCTAACTAATTTTGATTGCGCATTGATTTCTGCAATTTCAGAATCGATTAAAACATCCATTCTGCTCATCGGTGCGCGCATCATCGTTGCTGCCAATGGAGTCGGAATCCCTTTTTCACTTAAAGCCGTAACAAAGGCTTCTCCGATTCCGAGAGAAGTCAACACTTCATTGGTTTTGTAATAGTCCGATGTGGGATAATTATCGGCGGTTTGTTTAATCGCTTGTCGGTCGTTAGCGGTAAATGCTCTTAACGCATGTTGGATTTTCAATCCCAATTGTGCTAAAACCCCTTTCGGAATGTCCATCGGATTTTGCGTGACAAAGTAAACGCCAACACCTTTCGAGCGAATTAATTTGATGATGGTTTCTATTTGGTCTAATAAAACTTTGCTGGCTTCGTTAAAAATAAGATGTGCTTCATCAATAAACATGACCAACTCAGGTTGATCAAGATCTCCTTTTTCGGGCATTTGCTGGTAAATTTCGGCAAGTAAACTCAACATAAACGTCGAGAATAATTTGGGTTTATCTTGAATGTCGGTCAAACGTATAATGTTCACATAACCTTTTCCGTTTTCGTCAATTCGCATTAAATCATCAATTTCAAACGATTTCTCTCCAAAAAAGAAATCGCCACCTTGCTGCTCCAATTCGATTATTTTTCGTAAAATGGTTCCCGTAGTGGCTGTAAAGATCTTTCCGTATTCCTCAGAAATTTCGTCTTTGCCTTCTTCTGTAATATAATTTAGGACTTTTTTAATGTCTCTTAAATCGAGAAGCGGCATTTTCTTATCGTCACAATACTTAAAAATCACCGAAACAACGCCACTTTGAGTATCGTTTAAGTCTAAAATTCTAGAAAATAATACGGGACCAAATTCAGAAATTGTTGCGCGCAATCGAACACCATCCTGAGCTGAAAGCGTCATTAATTCAACTGGAAATGAAGCGGTTGTATAGGGAATATTTATCTTAGTATGGCGTTCGGTAATAAAAGGTTTTTCAACGCCTTGTTTCGCAATTCCAGAAAAATCACCTTTAATATCCATCATCAATACGGGAATTCCAAATGAGGATAATTGTTCGGATAGCACTTGAATGGTTTTGGTTTTTCCAGTTCCTGTAGCCCCTGCAATTAATCCGTGACGGTTTAATGTTTTTAATGGAATTTTAATTTGGGTTGCACAAATAGTTTCTCCGTCAAGAAGTGCTGCGCCCAGAAGTAAACTGGCTCCTTTAGAAACATATCCTTCATTGATATCTTTAATAAACGATTCTTTTTTACTCATTTTTATAAAACATTGAATTTAGTAAAAGTTATTTTAGTGCAATATACTATATTTTCAGTATTTGAAACGCTCCAAATAAAGGTAAATCCCACGAAATTTAAAAAATAGTTATTAACATAAATATACTAAAAACAGTAAAATAAACGTTGTTTATCGAAATCTGATTGTATAATTAATTAAGAATGAATTGATTTGTTTAGAATAATTAAAAAAAACTTCATGTGATTTTTTAGGTGCGTGAAAGTCTTAATTTAACCTAATGTTATAATTAGCAAAAAAAGTTTTTTTATTTCAACTAAAAAATTAAATTTGTCCCTATTCAAGTTTATTTACAACTAAAAACTAATAAATTATTTTAAACTATTAAAAATTTTAAAAATGGCAAACGTTAAAAAAGAAAAAGGTTCAAATGGAGGAGGAATGTTCTCTGGAATTGTAATCGTATTATGTGTTTTTGTAGGATGGATTATCTGGAATTTCATAATGGGTTCAGGTTCCAATTTTGAGGGTGGAGTAAATACAGGTCATCCACTGCCAGGAAATTATTTGGCAATGGTGTATAAAGGAGGTCCAATTGTGCCAGTTTTAATGGGATTATTATTAATGGTAATCGTTTTCTCTTTTGAGAGATATTTTGTTATTTCAAAAGCATCAGGAAAAGGAAACCTTGATCAATTTATGAGCAAAGTACAGGCGAGTATCAATGGTGGTAATATTGATGATGCCATTGCTTCTTGTGATAAACAACAAGGTTCTGTTGCCAATGCTATCAAATCAGCATTAGTAAAATACCAAGACGTTAAAAAAGAAGGATTCAATAGCGAAGAAGCATCAGAAATGATTCACAAAGAAATCGAAGAAGCTACTTCACTTGAAATGCCAATGTTAGAAAAAAACATGACTATTCTTTCTACTTTAGTTTCTTTAGGAACTCTTGCAGGATTATTAGGAACTGTAACAGGGATGATTAAAGCGTTTGGTGCATTGGCAACTGCTGGTACTCCAGACCAAGCTTTATTAGCAAATGGTATTTCTGAAGCACTTATTAATACAGCAACAGGAATTTCTACTTCTGCTTTAGCTATTGTAGCATACAACTTCTTTACTTCTAAAATTGATACGTTAACGTATTCTATAGATGAGGCTGGAACAGCTATCGTTAATACATACAGAAGATTCAGAGGAAGCTCAAAATAATACTAATTTTTTTGATGGTTTATTCATCAAATAAAATACTATAAAAAGACAATGGCAAAAATAACAATGTCCAAAAAAGCGGCGTCTATCGACATGACAGCAATGTGTGATGTGGCTTTCCTTTTGCTTACGTTCTTTATCTTAACGGCAACAGCGAAACAGCAAGAGCCACTTCCTGTTCAAACTCCAGCTTCAACAGTACAAACTAAATTACCAGAAACGGGTTTAGTTACGCTAACGCTAGGAAGTTATGAAGGAAAACCAAAAGTTTTCTTCGGAATGAAAGATAGAGATATTCGTGAAAAAACGATTGAATTGATAGAAAATAGATTCAAACTTGGGTTGACTCAAGACGAACAAAAACAGTTTGCTTTAATTGATGAGTTCGGAGTGCCAATGAGTAATTTGAAACAAATTATTGGAATGAAAAGTTCTGATAGAAACAAGGTTGGTTTTCAAACAGGAATTCCTTTTGATTCTATTGACAATCAATTAAAAGAATGGATTTACACAGTACGACAAGCTAATGTTGAATTAGGTAAACCTAAAGAACTTGACTTCGCAATTAAAGGCGATGCTAAAGAACAATATCCTCAAATCAAAAAGATTATGGATATTTTACAAGACCAAAAAATCAATAGCTTTAATTTAGTTACGGGTTTAAGAGGAAAAGACTATTAATTCAATAAAGATATAAAATGGCTGAATTAAATACCGGCGACGGTGGTGGCAAAAAAGGTGGTGGTAAAGTAAGAAGTAAAAAACAAAATTCAAAAGTAGACTTAACGGCTATGGTGGATTTGGCGTTCTTATTAATCACATTCTTTATGTTGACTACCTCGTTATCAAAACCACAATCGATGGATTTGGGTTTGCCTGATAAAGAAGACGATCCACTTAAAGATAAACCAGTTTTAACCGATCAAAGAAGAACCATGACGATAATTCTTGGGGATAATGATAAAATCAAATGGTTTCATGGTTTACTTGAAGCTCCTGAGCCAAATGGAAAACCAACGGACGCAGTTTACGGAAAAGAAGGAATTCGTAAAGAATTATTGAAAAGAGTAAAATCGGTTCCAGAAGTAGTTGGTGATGCAAAGAAAGGGTTAATCGTTATTATCAAACCTACTAAGAAAGCAACTTATAAAAATTTGGTTGATATCTTAGATGAAATGGCTATTTGTGGTGTACCCGTATATGCTATAGTAAATGATTTTTCCCCAGAGGAAAAAGCATTGGCGGATAAGATGAACACGAATACTCCTTAAAAGTATTCATTAAAAAACATATAATATGAAATTAGACTTATTAAGAAAACAGTGGCTCGACATCGTTTTTGAAGGTCGTAACAAAAGTTATGGTGCATACGATTTACGTAAGAAAAGCGGAAACACAACATTACGTGCTATGTTAATTGGTGCAGTTGTTTTTGCTATTGCTGTCGCAACACCAATGATTGTTGATTTTATAGGCAGTGCTACAGAAGATAATACTGCTTTAGATCAAAAAATAACAACGATTAAGTTACCTCCAAAAGAAAAACCAAAAGAAGAGCTTCCGCCACCGCCACCGCCACCGCCAAAAGTGGATCAGGTAAAATTCGTAAAACCTGTGGTAGCAAAAACAGAAGATGTTACAGAGGAGCCACCTAAAGTAGAAGATATTAAAGATAAAAAATTAGGAGACGAGACCATAAAAGGTGATCCTGACGCACCTTTAACTGTAGAACCAGTTGGTAACGGACCGAAAGATGTGGTTGAAGATGATAATAATATTTATAACTCTGCAGGTATTGAGGTAAAACCAGAATATCCTGGCGGTTTGGCTAAATTTTATAGCTTTATTAAAAATAACTATCAAGCACCAGACGAAGAAGGTTTAAAAGGAAAAGTTATCGTTTCATTTGTTGTTGAAAAAGACGGCTCATTAACGGATATTAAAGTACTAAAAGATATTGGTTACGGTACGGGAACTGAGGCAATCAGAGTATTGAAAAAATGCGCAAGATGGACACCAGCCGAACAAAATGGAAAAAAGGTAAGATGTTCGTATCAAATTCCTATTGCTATTGAAACGGCATCTGAATAATGATAAAAAATGTTATACATAATTTTCAGAAGAAATCGCTTAATGAGCGATTTCTTCTATTTATAGGGATTTTGTTTTTTTTGATTTATTTAACACTTGGATTGATAATAATTTTTTGGGAAAACTTACCTTTGAAGATGCCACTAACTTATAGAATTGCATTTGGAATTTTGCTAATTGTATATTCGTTTATTCGTTTTCTCCGTTTCTTTAATACTACTAAAGAGTAATGAAAAAGTCCATTAAATATATTGTCATTTTATCTATTGTAACTTTTGGTTTCATATTTTCATGTGCTAAAAAAGATCCAAATGCTCCAAAAAGCGATACTATAGTTGAAGGTAAAACTTCCATTTTAGTCGATGAAACATTGCTGCCAATTATTGAAGATCAATTAGCTGTTTTTGAAAACAATTACAACTCAAAAATTACGTTATTACCTCAGTCTGAAAAGGAGAGTATACTATCTTTAACAAACGGGAAAGCCGATATAGTTGTTTTATCAAGAGAATTAAATAAAGAAGAACAAGCTGTTTTTAAACAAAAAAAGATAGTTCCAAGATCAACTCCGTTTGCCATTGATGCTATAGTATTTATCAAAAACAAAAAATCAAATGACACTTTAATAGTCTTGAAAGACATGGTCGATTTTATTAAAGGAAATAAGAGCGCAATAAAAGGATTGGTTTTTGACAATCCAAATTCAAGTACAGTTAGGTATTTATGTGAATTAGCAGGTGTTACTGCCTTGCCAGAAGCAGGTGTTTTTTCATTTAAGACCAATGAAGATGTAATTAAATATGTTGCCGAAAATGACGGAATGATAGGGGTTGTTGGTAATAATTGGCTACATCAACCAAAACCTCAAATGCAAAAATATGTTGATGCAATCAACATATTAAATGTAAAAGGAACTAACAGCAATGAATATGTTTTCCCGAGTCAAGATAACGTAGCGAAAAGGATTTACCCTTTGGCACGTGTTTTGTTTATCGTCAATTGTCAAGGTTACGAAGGCTTAGGAATGGGATTTGCCTCATTCATTGCCGGAGAAAAAGGACAACGAATTATTTTAAAATCAGGCCTCGCTCCTATGAGAGAACCCAGCCGAAATATTAGAATAAGAAATCAAATCGAAAAAAAATAATAATGAAAAAGAATATAAAATACAATAACATGAATATGTTAAAGATTCTCAGCATTGCTTTATTAACTACTGCTTCAGTTCATGCACAAGATTTAGAATTAGCAAAAAAAGCTATTGATGCTGAACAATATGAAAAGGCAAAATCAATGCTTAAAAGCATTATACAAGCGAAACCTTCAAACGGAAAAGCTTCTTTCTTATTAGGAACCATATATTTAAAACAAAATATAGAAGATTCAGCTGCAATCGCTTTTCAAAAAGGAATTGCTGCTTCTGAGGGTGCTAAATTTAATTCGATAGGATTAGGTCAAATTGATCTAGATAAAGGAGATGTTTCTGCTGCTAAATCCAAATTTGAT
Source organism: Flavobacteriales bacterium (assembly GCA_031387085.1). Classification (GTDB taxonomy): domain Bacteria; phylum Bacteroidota; class Bacteroidia; order Flavobacteriales; family Flavobacteriaceae; genus Flavobacterium. The sequence continues at coordinate 7,663 of JANNCY010000099.1, forward strand.
ATGGTTGCAAAAGATGTTAAAAAGAAAGATTTTGAAGAATATATTTATATTTCAAAAGCCTACATGAATGCTGAAAAGCCAAATTATAAAGCAGCCATTGAATTATTGACAAAAGCAAAAACAGCTAATCCAACTGCTGCAGAAGTGCAATTAGCTTTAGGTGATGCCTATTATGGCGATAAAAATCAAAATGAAGCGTATGCTGCTTATAGAAATGCTTATGCAATTGATAGCTCCTTACTAAGAGCTAAAATGCAATTAGGAGTTTTATTAAAAGGAGCAAAAGCTTATACAGAAGCTGTAAAAGCTTATGATGAAGTGGTTAAAATTAATCCAAATTACGGTCCGGTTTATAGAGAATTAGCAGAAACCTATTATTTGTGGGGAAATAATGAGCCAAAAAAATATACAGAAAATATTGCTAAGGCTTTGAAGTACTATGAGCAATACATGAGTATGACGGATTATTCATTAGCATCTCGTATGCGTCACGCCGATTTTTTAATCTTAGCTAAAGATTATAAAGCACTAGAAGCTGAGGCTAATCAAATGAAACAATTAGATAAAGTAAATCCTAGAATCTTACGTTATTTGGGTTACTCAGCATATGAAAATGGAAATACAGACGCTGCTATAACTGCTCTTACCGATTTCACCACAAGAGGAACAAACAAACTTATTGCGAGAGATTATCTATATTTAGGATTAGCGAAATTTAAAAAAGCAATAGGTGCGGATGGTAAAACAGTTGATGCAACTTTGATAAGTTCCGCTTCAGCTGACATAAAAAAAGCTGTTGAGTTAGAACCAACTATGGCAAATGAATTGAATGAAGTTGGTAAAAAGTACTTCACCCAAAAATTATATAGTGTTGCCGCTTTAGTTTTTGAAATAGCGATATCTAATCCGAATTCTAAAAACTATCTTGAAGATAATGTGTATTATGGATTATCTGTTTATACGGATAACAAAGGTAAAGACAGCAAGCTTGTTGATAAGGTAGCATTAGGAAAAGCAGACGTTGCGATGGATAATGTAATACTTGCAAATCCAAAATATGCAGAAGCGTATTTATATAAAGCAAGAATAAACAACACTTTAGGAAATGATGAAGTCATGTCAAACAGTTATGATAAATATTTATCATTTGCTTTTGAGAAGCTAAAGGATGACCTCGTAAAAGCTAATGTTGCAGTTGATAAAAATGAATATATTGTTGATTTATACAGAAATACAATTAAGGATTTTAATTATTCTATTTATCAGGATGAGATTAATAGGTTAAAACCAAAAGTTACAGAAGCATACAATACAATGGCTTCTTTCTATGCCAATTCCGATAAAGTAAAAGCCAAAGAATTGCTTAATAAAACCTTGGTAATCGATCCAACGAATGCATATGCTTTAGAAGCTTTAAAGATTTTGAAGTAGAAAATGATTAAATAAGTAATCTACTTATAAACTAAAAAAATCGTCTAAGAAATTAGATGATTTTTTTTTTGCAAATGTTAAAATTTGTAAGAAATTCTTTAGTTAAATAATAAAGTGATTAATTCGCAGTTATCAATAAAATTAAAACATATTTTATGCCTAAAACTTTATTTACTCTTCTAATTGTATTATTATGTACTTTTTCCTATGGACAAAAAGTCTTTACTTTAAAAGGAAAAATTATCGACGAAAACACAAAATTACCAATCGAATCAGCAACGGTTTATATTTCAAATGCAAAAGATTCTACAGTTGTTGATTATACTATAACAAGTAAATTAGGAAATTTTGATCTTAAAATTAAAAAGATTAATTATCCAGTGTTCCTAAAAGTTTCTTTCGTTACCTATCAAGAATTTAAAATTGCTATTGAAAAAATTTCAGACAATAAAGATTTTGGAATCATAACATTAAAAGAACGAATCAACAATTTAAATGAAGTAGTTATTAAAAGTGAAGCACCACCAATTAGAATTAAAAAAGACACCTTAGAGTTTAATGCATCTTCTTTCAAAGTTCGACCCGATGCGAATGTAGAAACATTACTCAAACAATTGCCGGGAGTTGAAATTGATGAAGAAGGAAAAATTACCGTAAACGGAAAAGAAGTCAATCAAATACTCGTTAACGGAAAACCATTTTTTGACAAAGACGGAAAAATTGCACTGCAAAATTTGCCTTCCGATATTATTAATAAAGTCCAGGTAACCGATACAAAAACGAAAAAAGAAGAAAAAACTGGAGCGGCATCCAGTTCGAATAATGCCAGTATAAATTTGACGATAGATGATAAGAAAAACAAAGGATTCTTCGGAAAAGCAATGGCAGGTTATGGTTCCGATAAACGATACGAAAGCAGCATGTTGCTCAATTATTTTAAAGACAAGCGAAAGATTAGTGTTTTAGCTTCTTCCAACAATATTAATGCAACTGGATTTTCAATGGATGAAGTTTTTGATAATATGGGCGGCGGAAGAAATCGAAATGTTTGGTTTAATGATAATGGTTCTTTCGGAATCAATGGTAGGCGTTTTGGAAGCGGAAACGGAATTACACAATCCAATTTAGTCGGAATCAATTATTCGGATGAATGGATAAAAGATTCAGA
>JANNCY010000107.1:0-11383 GCA_031387085.1 Flavobacteriales bacterium
CAAATTTAGTTGATTTCGTAAATAACGAAATATCAGTAAAAAAAGATTTCCCTGCGTTTGGAGCTGGTGATACTATCACAGTTTACTACGAAATTAAAGAGGGTGAAAAAACTAGAACTCAGTTTTTTAAAGGAGTTGTTATTCAAAGAAAAGGTTCAGGAATGACTGAAACTTTTACCATTCGTAAAATGTCTGGAGCAGTTGGTGTAGAGCGTATCTTCCCAGTAAACATGCCAGCTTTACAAAAAGTAGAAGTAAACCAAAGAGGTAAAGTTCGTAGAGCTCGTATCTACTACTTTAGAGAACTTACTGGTAAGAAAGCAAAAATCAAAGAAAGAAGATACAAAAACTAATTCTTCTTTTGAATTTATAAATCAAGTCCTCTCGTTTTTAGACGAGAGGATTTTTTTTATGCCATAAAATCAAAACTAAGGAGGTAAATTGTCAAATTCGCAATTTGATATCGTTTAAATCCTAAATTCGTAATTCAATCGATTTCGCCACAAAACACAAAGAATTTCACATCATATTATTATATTTGTCATCGCGAATTTTTTTTTCAAAACAACAACGGTAACAATATGGCAAAAATTAAAGTAGCCAATCCAGTAGTAGAATTGGATGGCGATGAAATGACACGAATTATTTGGAGTTTTATTAAAGAACAACTCATTCTTCCTTATTTAGATTTGGATATTAAATACTACGATTTAGGAATTGAAAGCAGAGAAGCTACTAAAGATCAAATCACGATCGACTCAGCCGAAGCAATCAAAAAATACAACGTCGGAATTAAATGTGCAACGATTACTCCAGATGAAGAACGTGTTACCGAATTCGGACTTTCGGAAATGTGGAAATCACCCAACGGAACGATTCGTAATATCGTTGGAGGAACTGTTTTCCGTGAACCGATTATCATGCGTAACGTTCCGCGTTATGTTCAAGGTTGGACAAAACCAATCGTAATTGGACGTCATGCTTTTGGAGATCAATACAAAGCTACCGATAAAGTAATCAAAGGAAAAGGAACGTTGACGATGGCTTTCACCAATGAAGAAGGTGAAACAACTACTTGGAAAGTCTACGATTTTAAAGGTGATGGTGTAGCGATGTCAATGTACAATACCGATGAAAGTATCTACGGTTTTGCACATTCGTCTTTTCAAATGGCATTGACCAAAAAATGGCCGTTGTATCTTTCGACAAAAAACACGATTTTAAAAGCCTATGATGGACGCTTCAAAGATATTTTTGAAGAAGTATATCAAAGCACTTATAAAGCTGATTTCCTAGCAAACGGAATGACGTACGAACACCGATTAATCGATGACATGGTAGCATCTGCTATGAAATGGAACGGTGGATTTGTGTGGGCGTGTAAAAATTACGATGGCGATGTACAATCGGATACGGTTGCACAAGGATTTGGTTCGTTGGGACTAATGACTTCTGTATTGGTAACTCCGGATGGAAAAACTGTTGAAGCTGAAGCCGCTCACGGTACTGTAACGCGTCATTACCGTCAACACCAACAAGGGAAGAAAACATCAACCAATCCGATTGCGTCTATTTTTGCATGGACACGTGGTTTGGAACACAGAGGTAAATTAGACAACAACCAAGCGTTAATTGACTTTTGTTTGAAATTGGAGCAAGTTTGTATCGAAACGGTGGAAAGCGGAAAAATGACAAAAGATTTAGCAATGTTAGTAAAACCAGAAGGTTTAAGTGATGCTGATTATTTGTCTACCGAAGATTTTTTACAAGCGTTGAAAGTAAACTTGGATAAAAAACTGGCTTAGTTTAGACCTTTTAGACTTCTTAGAAAGTTAGACTTCTTAGATTTTTGGATTTTTCGACTGTTGGATTTTTCGACTATTTATATAGCTTAAAAATCTAAGTAGTCTAATGATCTAACTTTCTAAGAAGTCTTTTCTTTATAGGAAGACAATACACATAGCCTAAAGTCAGTTCCGTAAAATCGGCCTGACCGAAATTGGCATTGATAAAAGCACCTAAAAAGACATTGTGTCGTGGCGCTTTATTGGTATTAATAGCATATAACTTAGCTCCCAATCGGGAGGAAATAGTTTTCTTAATTTTGTAATACCAATTCAATTCGCCCAACTGATACACATGGTCTACATAATGTTCTTCATTAATTTGCCAATCGATTTTATAAGCTGGTTTGTAGAGATTAATTCCCAATTCAAACTCAATTCCGACATGACTTAAAAGCAATTCACCATTGGCGAAAATTCCGATATTGGAAGCATACTTCACCGGATGTTCTTTAAATTCGGGATACAATTCGTGAACTAACGTCTTATCTTCTTTTATATAATCGTAATAATCTTCATAAAACCGATAGTAAAATCCGTAACCGTATTTAAAGGTTTTATTGATGATTTTCCCTGTTGATGCCGCAAAAGCATAAACATCCTTTCTATCAGTACTATGTTTTGACAACACTTTTTTACCAATACCAACTCGTGCTGCATAAAATCTTTGCGAAGTTCTGTTGGGTGAAATTGAACTGCTATCCGATTGCATACTTGGTTCTTTATTGAATTTTAATTCCGAATACACACTAACTAAAAAGGTATTCAATCCCTGATTAGGCAATCGCACATGTCCGTTAGAATTATGAAAATAACCCAATCCTACTTTTAAATTGTAATCTTCTCTTTCCAATAAACGATAGTATAAATTGGAACGAAATGCCCAAGTAAAATGCGTCGATATTGCCATGTTATTTGGATTTTCAATCGAATCATACATCACATTAAAATAAGAAGCGCCCAATCCAACCTTAAGATTTAATCGGCTGGTCCATCTTTTTAAAACTTTAAAATCGATGAATGGGACAAGGGAAATTGCTTTTCCCAATTGTTCTGAATTCCCTAAATCGACATACGATAATGTCAACCCCGTTTTTGGAAAATTTAATTGTTTCGCCCACTCCAGATGGTTCTTATTATTGGTAGTTCCTATACTAGACAGAATACTTTGTTGTGGATTTAATTTAGGAAAATTAACATTAGCAGTAGATGTTTTTCCGATAGCGTACTCTAAAGCAGCAAAAGAATAATTGTTGGTTTTTATAGTATTCTCATTTTGACCATAAGAAACAGAAAAAATAAAAAGAAGGAAAAAAGTATATTGAAAATGACGAGTAATTCTATTCATAAACGCTATTATTTAAAAACACAATAGCAAATATATACCCTAAAAATTTAATATCCTCTATAAATTATTTTTCTAAAAGATCTTCTTTAGTGACTACAACTTTGGCTTTTACACCCGTAGTTAAGTTCCACTTGTTGTTGGTAATCACTTTTCCTTTAGCGTCTAAAATAGTGAATTGAGCGGTGTTTGGTCCCGATTCACCTTGATTTAACGCTTCAATTTCGATTTTATTAAAACCGTCATTTAAATCTAAATACACTTCTTTATAATCCGAATCCAACTCCATACTTTCAACAGCCACTTGGTCATTCAACCAAATCCGAACCAAATCGCCATCTGGATATTCGTGATCGCGACAGGCAATTTTTATAATTTTTGTACCACTTTTAAACTCTCCTAAAAAAGTATCTGATTTGTATTTTTCAAGAATTTCACCATCACCTTTACTTTTCTTATTCATCTTTTCGGTAAACAATTCAGATGGATTTCGAATGGGTTCTTTTTCCATTATCCCTTTTTCTACTTTTTTTGGAAGCAATGAAATGCCTTTCAAAAGCTTATCATCATTTGTTTTATTTAAGGAACTCTCGTATTTAATTTCAGCTGGAGTGGTTGCTTCCGCGGTAGGTTTTGGAGCTGCATCGGGCTTTTTTATCGGACTTATTTTAATCGAACGACCTGGTGCTTCAATTTGGGAAAATCCCGTTATTGAAAAACACAAACCAATAAGTAAACTATAAATAAATCGCATTTCCAATTTTTTCAATTCGAAGTTGTAAAAGTATTTAAAATCCTTTCAACTATTTCAAACTCTTAATAATACATTAACATTTGTTTTGTAGCAAAAACAATTACAAATCGTGAAATTTGCAATTCAAAATCGAAAACATGTTGTTAAAAAAAAATACACTTTTTCTACTTTTTCTGTCGTTTGGCTTTTCAACCCTTTTTTCACAAGAAACATCGAACACTAATGGTCAGAAAGAAAAATTTACTTTATCTGGAACCATATCCGATGGAAAAAATAACGAAACGCTTATCGGTGTAAATATAATCATAAAAGGAACTTCATCTTTTGCTATTACTAATGAATACGGATTTTATTCGTTGACTTTACCCAAAGGCGATTATGATATTCTTATTAGTTATGTGAGTTATCAAACGATAGAAGAACAGGTCTCACTTACAAAAAACATCAAGAAAAATTACAGTTTGCTTAATATCGATGAGCAGTTGGAAGAAGTGGTCATAACCGAAAAAACAACAACCAATATACGAAAGCCCGAAATGAGTGTCAACAAGCTTTCTATTGCACAAATCAAACAAATGCCAGTCGTATTGGGTGAAGTTGACATTATCAAATCGCTGTTATTTCTACCTGGCGTAACCAATGCTGGCGAAGGTCAATCGGGTTTTAATGTCCGTGGCGGAGGCGCAGACCAAAATCTCATTTTATTAGATGAAGCTACCATATATAATTCATCGCACTTATTTGGCTTTTTCTCTGTTTTCAATCCCGATGCCATTAAAGATTTAAAATTGTACAAAGGTGGAATTCCGGCACGTTTTGGAGGAAGAGCTTCTTCCGTTTTAGATATCTATCAAAAGGACGGTAACAGTAAAAAATTCAGTTTGAATGGTGGAATTGGTTTAATATCAAGTCGGTTATTAGCAGAAGGACCAATTGTAAAAGACAAAGGTTCGTATTTAATTGGAGGCCGTGCTTCCTACGCACACTTGTTTTTAAAATTAGCCAACAATGAAAATTCGGCTTACTTCTACGATTTAAATACGAAATTAAACTACAAATTGAACAAAAAAAATAACTTATATCTTTCTGGTTATTTTGGTCGAGACGTATTTAAAATTGCGGATAGTTTTATCAATACGTACGGAAATTCAACCTTAAATTTGCGTTGGAATCATTTGTATTCTGATAAGTTGTTTTCTAACTTATCATTAATATACAGTGATTATTACTACGGATTGAACCTTGAATTCGTTGGATTTAATTGGGACTCCGGAATTAAAAATTACAACCTAAAATATGATTTTAAATATTACGCAAACGATAAAATTAAAATCAACTATGGTGCTAATGCATTGTACTACCAATTCAACCCCGGTGAAATTAAACCCTCGAGAGAAGATTCCGGCGTCAATTACAAACAATTAGAACAAAAATACGCATTTGAACCAGCTGTTTATATCGATATTGAACAAAAATTAAGCGCTAAAATAAGTATCCAATATGGTTTGCGTTATAGCATGTTTTATCGTTTAGGAAGTTCTACTGTAAATTATTACGAAAATAATCTACCAGTATACTATGATCCCGAACTGAAAATTTACGAAAAAGCAACTCCAATTTCGACTGAATATTTTGGCAAAAACAAAACCATTGCTAGTTACGACAACTTTGAACCCCGATTTGCCTTAGCCTATGAATTCAGTGATAACAAGTCGCTGAAAATTGGTTACAACCGAATGGTGCAATATTTACAGCTTATATCGAACACTGCATCGCCTACTCCACTTGATGTTTGGACTCCAAGTGACCAATACATTAAACCACAAATTGCTGACCAAGTTGCTGTAGGTTATTTCACCAATTTAAAAGAGGATGCTTATTCTCTCGAAATAGAAAGCTTTTACAAAACGGTTAAAAATCGGATGGATTACATTGATGGCGCCGATTTAATTGCCAACGAAGCCATTGAACAAGTTATTTTAAATGGTAAGATGCGAGCATACGGACTTGAAATATTATTCCGCAAAAACACAGGTAAACTTACAGGCTGGATTGCCTATACCCTTTCTCGTTCGGAACAAAAAACACCTGGTAGGTTTGCAAATGAAATCGGAATTAACAACGGTGATTGGTATAAAAACGGTTACGATAAGACCCACAATTTAGCTATAACAGGTTCCTATAAATTAAATGCTAAGTGGATGTTTGGCGCTAATTTTACCCTGCAAACAGGCCAACCAGTTACCTTTCCAAAAGGACAATATGTATACCAAGGCGTTACGGTTCCAAGTTACGGTTTACGAAATGAAAATAATTTACCAACCTACCATCATTTGGATGTATCGGCCACGTTAATTCCGAAGAGAAATACCAAGCGGAAATGGCAGGCGGAATGGGTTTTTAGTATTTACAATTTGTATGCACGAAAAAATGCAGCTTCTATTAGCTTTTCACAAAATGTAGAAACAGGTCGAAACGAAGCGGTTCGTTTATCTATATTCGGAATCGTTCCATCCGTTTCCTATAACTTTAAATTTTAACATTATGAAATCGAAGATTCACGAATCCAAAAAACAATATAAAATTATGAGTAAAAAAATACTATCACTTCTTGTGCTTATTTCTTTCGCTAGTTGCCAAGATGTAGTTGAAGTCGATCTCGACACCTCTGCACCTCGTTTGGTTATTGATGCAAACATTTTATGGCAAAAAGGCACCCCAGGCAACGAACAAGTTATAAAACTTTCCACAACCACAGATTATTACAGTGATGTAATTCCTCCTGTACTTGGAGCAACTGTATATGTTACCAACAGCAGTGCTACGGTTTATAATTTTATTGATGTCTCAAATAACGGTCAGTATGTATGTAGTAACTTTGTCCCTGTCATCAATGAAACCTATGCACTAACCGTTCAGGTAAATGGAATTACCTACCAAGCTACCGAAAAATTGTTAGCAACTCCGACCATTGACAGCGTGCAGCAAACGGCTGTACCTGGATTTGGCAGCGATATAATTCAAGTGAAATTTTTCTTTCAAGACAATGGTTTGGAAGACAATAATTACCTTGTTTCCGTTCAAAAAGAACCACAGGTAATTCCGGAGTTTGGTGTTATAGAAGATCGTTTTTTTCAGGGCAATCAAATGTTTGGGTTTTACAGTAATTTAGAGTTAGGAACGGGCAATATCCTACATTTCAAATTAGAAGGAATTTCTCGACGCTACTATAATTATATGAATAAACTCATCAATATTACTAATACTGGTGGTAATCCTTTTGCCACGCCACCGGCAACATTACGCGGTAATATCATTAATTTAAATGACGGTAATGACTATCCTTTTGGGTATTTTCACTTATCCGAAATTGATTCAGAGGATTACACAGTTCAATAAGTAGTTTTATTCTGAATTTTAAATTACAAATTTTGATTTAAAAGTTCGTAATTTGTAATTCATAATTTAAAATTTAAAATAAAAAATGTCATCCCATCACATCGTTCGTGACGACCAGGAGCCGGCTTTAATAATCGCCAATGGTGCTTCATGTAGTTCTGAATTATTAGGACAATTATTAGAATGGTCACCATTAGTAATCGTTTTGGATAGTGCCATTGAACGGGTTTTTGAACTTGGCATAAAAGTCGATGTTTTACTCGGCGATTTCGACAGAGGTTTCAATCCCGATTATTATCGGGAAAAACAATATCCCTTAGAAATCATATACAAACCCAATCAAAACAAAACGGATTTGGAAAAAGCTTTTGATTACCTTATCGAAAAAGGACATCAGGCTGCCAATGTGGTTTGGGCAACCGGAAAACGCGCCGATCATACCATTACCAATCTAACAACTATTGTAAATTATAGAAATAAATTAAAAATTGTACTCCTCGACGATCATTCAAAAGTGCATCTTTTACCATTAAAATTTGAAAAATGGTATACTGCCAACACACCCATTTCATTAATTCCTGTTGGAGAAGTTACGGGTATAACTACCGAAAATCTATTTTATTCCTTACTAAAGGAATCGTTAACAATAGGTTACCGTACCGGAAGCAGTAATCATGTTATTCAAGATGGATTAGTCAAAATCGAGCATACTTCAGGTGATTTGCTTTTAATGGAATGTTGGGACTAATATTTTTTTTTAAATGGCGTTTTATTTCATATATTTGAATAGAGAAATGACAAAATGAAGCCCAAACCTACTCCTGAAAAAACGACCTTACATCCTAGAAATCTAAACCGTTTTCGATACGATTTTGAAAAATTAACCGCTGATTTCCCCGAATTACAAAAATATATTTTCATCAACGAGCATGCAAATCAAACCCTCGATTTCAGTATTCCCGATGCGGTAAAAGCACTCAATAAAGCGATCTTAATTTCAGATTATGACATTCAGAATTGGGATATTCCTGCAGCTTATCTTTGTCCGCCAATCCCAGGAAGAGCCGATTACATTCACTATATCGCCGATTTACTTGCGTCTTCAAACAATGGAATAATTCCAGAAGGAGAAGCTATAGGTGGTTTGGATATCGGAATTGGAGCCAATTGCATTTATCCAATTATCGGGAATTTTGCTTATGGCTGGAGTTTCGTGGGAACGGATATTGACGAAAATGCCATTCAAAACTGCAAAAAAATAATCAGTCAGAATCCGAAATTAATTGACGCTATCAGCTTACAATTGCAAACCGAATCGCGATACATTTTCAAAAACATCATCCTTCCCGAAGACAAGTTTGCCTTTACGATTTGCAATCCGCCATTTCACAACTCCCAGGAAGAAGCTACAAAATCGAGTTTGCGAAAAGTAAATAACTTATCTAAAACTAAAATCACAAGTCCTATTCTAAATTTTGGTGGTCAAAACGCCGAACTTTGGTGCGATGGTGGCGAAATCGGATTCATCACCCAAATGATATACGAAAGTGTGAAATATCCTTTGCAATGTTTTTGGTTTACGACTTTGGTTTCCAAAAAAGAAAATCTTCCCAATATCTATAAAACACTGAATAAAGTCGGAGCAGTTGCTGTGAAAACCATAGATATGGCACAAGGTCAAAAAATAAGTCGCATAGTAGCTTGGACATTTTTAAGTGAAAAGCAACAAAAAGATTGGAAATTTTCGGAATAAAAGCAGCGTTGTTACGTTACGGATTTAAAGTAAATATTCCCTAAATTTATTAATTCCATTAGCAATCAAAACCAAGAACTTTATAACTTTACAAAATTAAAAAAGCTATTCAGTTACAATAACCAGAATATTAATTAATATGAGATTGCTTCGTACCTCGCAAAACCAATGAAATTCCAAGTCGTATCCGAATACCAACCTACTGGAGATCAACCGCAAGCGATTGAAAAATTGGCTCAAGGGATAATCAATGGCGATAAGTACCAAACGCTACTCGGCGTTACCGGTTCGGGAAAAACATTTACCGTCGCCAATGTTGTTGAAGAAGTGCAGAAACCTACTTTGGTTTTGGCGCATAATAAAACATTAGCCGCCCAATTGTATTCGGAGTTCAAACAGTTTTTTCCCAATAATTCAGTGCAGTATTTTGTTTCCTATTACGATTACTACCAGCCAGAAGCCTATATTCCCGTTACCGGAACTTTTATTGAAAAAGATTTATCCATTAATGACGAATTAGAGAAACTACGTTTGAGCACGACTTCTGCCCTGCTTTCGGGACGTAGAGATGTTTTGGTTGTTGCTTCTGTTTCGTGTTTGTACGGAATCGGAAATCCAGTTGAGTTTCAAAAAAATGTCATTTCAATTGAAAAAAATGAAGTCATTTCTCGTACCAAATTATTACACCGCTTAGTGCAAAGTTTGTATTCGAGAACAGAAGTTGAATTCACTCCGGGAACCTTTCGTATCAAAGGAGATATTGTAGAAATTTTTCCGAGTTATGCTGATGAACCTTTCCGAATTCATTTTTTTGGTGATGAAATTGAAGACATTGAAGCGTTCGATGCCAAGTCGTCCAAAGTGGTAGAAAAATATGAAAAACTGACGATTTATCCCGCCAATATGTTTGTGACATCACCCGATGTTTTACAAGCTGCAATTTGGGATATCCAACAGGATTTGGTCAAACAAGTGGATTATTTCAAGGAAATCGGAAAACATTTGGAAGCCAAACGTTTGGAGGAACGTACCAATTTCGATTTGGAAATGATAAAAGAATTAGGGTATTGTTCTGGAATTGAAAACTATTCGCGCTATTTAGATAGACGACTTCCAGGAACACGTCCTTTCTGCTTGCTCGATTATTTTCCGGATGATTTTTTGATGGTGGTGGATGAAAGTCACGTTACGATTTCGCAAGTGCATGCCATGTATGGAGGCGATAGAAGTCGAAAAGAAAATCTCGTAGAATATGGTTTCCGACTTCCTGCTGCGATGGACAACAGACCGTTAAAGTTCGAAGAATTTGAAGGCATGCAAAACCAAGTCATCTACGTTTCGGCAACACCTGCCGATTATGAGTTGCAAAAATCGGAAGGCATTTATGTAGAGCAAGTCATTCGTCCAACAGGATTATTAGATCCCATTATCGAAGTGCATCCAAGTTTAAACCAAATTGACGATTTAATTGAAGAAATTCAGGTACGATGCGAATTGGACGAACGGGTTTTGGTGACCACTTTGACCAAGCGTATGGCAGAAGAATTGACGAAATACTTGACCAAAGTTGCCATTCGTTGTCGTTATATTCATAGTGATGTAGATACTTTAGAACGTGTTGAAATAATGCAAGATTTACGAAAAGGGTTGTTTGATGTTTTAATAGGTGTAAACTTATTGCGAGAAGGTTTGGATTTACCTGAAGTTTCTTTAGTTGCGATTTTAGATGCCGATAAAGAAGGTTTCTTGCGAAGTCATCGATCGCTTACACAAACCGTTGGGCGTGCTGCTCGTAATGTAAACGGAAAAGCCATTTTGTATGCGGATAAAATCACCAACAGCATGCAAAAAACCATGGACGAAACGACGTACCGAAGAGAAAAACAAATCGCGTACAACACTAAACATAACTTATCACCAAAAGCACTGAATAAAAGTTTGGGAAATGCTTTAAGCAACAACTAGGTTTCGACACAATACTACGAAGATAAAATTCAGAAAGCGGCCGAACCGGAAAGCTTGTATTTATCGAAGCCCGAAATCGAAAAGAAAATCCGTGATGCCCGAAAAGCAATGGAAAAAGCGGCAAAAGATTTGGACTTTATGCAAGCGGCAAAATTTAGGGACGAGATTAAGCTGTTGCAAGACCAGTTGACTTAATTGTATTGTTCTTGGAAAATTTTCAATAAGACTCCGGGTTCAATAATTGGTGTAGAATCGCTTTTCATCATTTTAAGAATCCTCATGATGACACTAGGGTTTAATCCCATATTTAGCGAAATTTGTTT
>JANNCY010000015.1:0-43021 GCA_031387085.1 Flavobacteriales bacterium
GGTGTTGGAACATCGTAGATGTACATTTCGGTTAAACCAAGAACTACTTTTTTACCGGGTACTAATTTCCCGCGGTTGACTAAAAAATAATACTCTGGATCTTCAATATTTGTAGAAGTAGTAATTTTCGCTCTCCTCATAAAATACACGGAATCATTTTCTTTTTTGGTGACTTCGGCTTTTATAATTAATTCGTTTTGTGTGGTTCTCGAATTCCAAACCAATGCTTTTTTTGTCTTGTAATTAAAGCGAATCGAATCGGGTTCTATGATATTAGCACCTTGCTTAAAATAAGGCAATTGAGTGTATTTTCCAGTGGAATCTTTTATTCTTCCAGCGTAAACTTCATTCTTTTGATAGTCAAAAACTATAACGCCCGATTTTAATTCGTAATCTTGATAATACAATTCTGCTTCGTTGTAAAGTGTGATGAGCTTTTTCTTTTGATCAAATTTCGCGGAGTCTTTGGCTCTGTATTTTACTTTACCTTCTAAAAATTTCTTTTTTGGTTTAGTAGAATCGGGTTTAATCATAATTTCTTTGACTTCCATTTTTGCTAGTGGCACTTCTTCTTTCGTCGTAGTAGACTGATTTAAAGCAGGAAAGGGTTGGCTTTTTTTTGGGGAATCTTGTGCATATAAATTAACGCTTCCAATTGTTAGAAAAAAGGTTAATAAAACGATATAAAATAAGTTTGTACGCAAAAGTTAAATGCTATTTTTGTAAAATATGGCTTGGTTATTGACCCTGCCAAAAATACAGTTTATTTCTCGTCAAAAATAAATAAATAATAAATTTAATACAGTGTCGTTTTTATTAAAATTAAATTTTACCAAATGATCCACCCAAATAGATTCCAAATCATTATTGTTTCACTTTTCTTTTTAAGTTTCCATTTCGTCTTTGCTCAGAAATTCAAAGTCACTCTTGATGCTGGTCATGGTGATCACGATTTTGGAGCTGTCTATCACGGACATATTGAAAAAAATATCACTTTAGCCATTGTTTTGAAAGTAGGTAAAATATTAGAAAAAAATCCAAATATTGATGTGATATATACTCGTAAAACGGATGTCTTTATCGATTTAATTGAACGCGCCAATATTGCCAACAGAGCCGATGCCAATATTTTTGTTTCCATTCATTGCAATGCCAATAAAAATAATGCTGCCGATGGTACCGAAACCTATGTAATGGGTATGACAAAAAATGCTTCGAATCTTGAAGCGGCGAAACGGGAAAACTCGGTTATTACTTTAGAAAAAGATTACAAACAAAAATACGAAGGGTATAATCCAAATAATCCGGAATCGGTTATTGGAATGACAATCATTCAAGAAGAATTCATCGATAACAGTATTACGTTAGCCGGAAAAATACAAGACAACTTTAAAGACAACCTTGGTGTAAAAAGTAGAGGAGTGAAACAAGCACCTTATATGGTATTGCACAAAGCGTACATGCCAAGAGTACTAATTGAAACTGGTTTTATTTCTAATGTTGATGAAGGTGTCCGTTTAGATTCAGAAGTAGGCCAACAAGAAGTAGCACAATCTATAGCCGAAGCTATTGTAAGTTACAAGAAAGAGCTTTTTGGTTCTGGAAGCAACGAGCCAACCATCGATAAACCTTCACAACGAATTGTTCAAAAGCCAGTTGCGGAAATTAAAAAAGCCGATACCGTAAAAACCACTACTGCCAAAAAACCAGATTCCATCAAAAACACGCCCGTTCCTAAATCGGACACTAATGGGACAATAAAGGGAATTGTTTTTAAAGTTCAATTATCAGCAAGTGCAAAAGAAATAGAATTAACCCCCAGTAATTTTAAAGGGCTGAATTCCATTTCTGTTATTAGTACCAATAATTTGTATAAATACATGTATGGTGGGACCTCAAACTACGAAGAAGCTAAAAATTTATTGCAAGAAGCCAAATCCAAAGGATATTCAACCGCCTATTTAATTGCTTTTAAAGATGGGAAAAGCATTTCTATTCAAGATGCTATCAAATAATATATTATTTTTGTAAAAAATTACATTTTGAAACTATCAAGAGAGATTAAAACCGCCATTTTAGTAATTGCTGCAATTGCATTGTTTATTTGGGGTTACAGCTTTTTAAAGGGCAAAGATTTATTTACCAATTACAAGACCTTATATGTTGAGTATAAAAACGTCGAAGGGTTGGTAATATCAGCTCCGATTACAATAAACGGACTCACAATAGGAAAAGTAAGTAGCATATCCATCAACAATAAAACGGCTAATATATTGGTTGAAATGCAAATCAATACTGATTTTCCCATTTCAAAATCGAGTGTTGCCGAAATTTACGCACCAACTGCATTAGGTGGAAAAGAATTATCGATTATTCCGAATCCTAATGATCCTGTTTTAGCAGTCGATGGCGATTTCTTAAAATCGTCAAGTAAATTGGGATTAACCGATGCACTAGCAACTCAGTTAGTACCATTAAAAGATAAAATCACCAAACTTCTCGACAACGCCAACACCATGTTAGAAAGTATAAATGATATTTTAGATAAAAAATCAAAAGACGATTTAAAAAATAGTTTGGCGACCTTAAGTGTAACGATGAATGAATTTCACAAAGCTTCCTTAAGCTTGAATGAAATTATGGATGACAATAAAAAACAAATCGGTGGAATCGTAACCGACTTTAAAAAAGTATCCTCTGATTTTTCTACCATTTCCGATGATTTAAACAAAGCTAAATTGGGAGAAACAGTAGAAAACCTCAAAAGTACTTTGGCGAATGTCGATAAAATATTAGCGAATTTGGAATCTGGAAAAGGCACCATTGGAAAACTATTTAAAGACGATTCCTTTTACAACAATCTTTCTAAAACATCAAAAGAACTGGAATTACTGTTAGAAGATATACGAATAAATCCGACTCGATATGTCAATGTTTCTCTTTTCGGAAAGAAAAACAAACCGTATATTGCTCCAGTAAACGATTCCATAAAAAAGTAATATGATTATGAGTTTTTTAGATAATATCTTCTTTGCGATTCTTATTGCTGTCGGATTTGGTTATTTTGCAATGAATGTAAAAAAGCTTATCCGAAATATTAATTTAGGCAAAGATGTAAATCGGAATGACAATCCTTCAGCCCGTTGGAAAAATATGACGATGATTGCCTTAGGACAATCCAAAATGGTAAAACGTCCCGTAGCTGGATTTTTGCACATCATTGTTTACGTTGGATTTGTCATCATCAATATCGAATTACTAGAAATTATTATCGACGGTCTTTTTGGAACCCATCGTGTTTTTGCACCACTTGGAATATTATACGACATCTTAATTGGTTCTTTTGAAATACTTGCTCTATTGGTTTTGATTGCTGTAATCGTATTTTGGATACGTAGAAACATCATCAAATTAAAACGATTCATTAGTTCCGATTTATCCGGAAAACCAAAAAAAGACGCCAATTATATTTTGTATTTTGAAGTGGTTTTAATGTCTTTATTTTTATTGATGAATGCCTCGGATTTCCATTTGCAGAACGTTACAGGCGGATTTAGTCACTATCATCAGGCCGGGTCATTTCCGGTATCGCAATTTCTATCACCGTTTTTTGACGGAACAAGTAACTACACTGTGGCACTTTTAGAAAGAACATTCTGGTGGTTACACATATCCATCATTTTAGTTTTCTTAAACTACTTGTATTTTTCGAAGCACTTACATATTCTATTGGCGTTTCCAAACACCTATTACGCCGATTTAAATCCGAAAGGACAATTCGACAATCTAGAAAGTGTGACCAACGAAGTAAAATTAATGATGGATCCCACCGCAGATCCATTTGCTGCACAACCAATAGATGAAAATGCAGTGCCGAGTAAATTCGGTGCCAGCGATGTACAAGATTTGAATTGGGTGCAATTATTAAATGCCTATACCTGTACTGAATGTGGAAGATGTACTTCTGCATGTCCAGCCAATATTACAGGTAAAAAATTATCGCCACGTAAAATCATGATGGACACGCGTGACAGATTGGAAGAAGTAGGAAGAAACATAGATACTAATAAAGGTGTCTTCATTCCCGATAACAAATCATTACTCAACGATTACATCACTCCAGAAGAGCTGTGGGCATGTACATCTTGTAATGCTTGTGTCGAAGAATGTCCAGTGAATATTAGTCCGTTGTCTATAATAGTGGACATGCGCCGCTATTTAGTGATGGAACAAAGTGCTGCATCACAATCGTTAAATACGATGATGACCAATATAGAAAACAATGGCGCACCATGGCAATTCAATCAACAAGACCGATTGAATTGGAAAAATGAATAGAAAAATAGAATAAAATAATAATGATAATTTTCCATAAATGTGAGGCTTGGAAGACGGTCAAATGAATGTGAAACACAAAATTTTAAAAAATGAAAGCGGAAGACATTGACAAAACCTTACAAACGGTTACGCAAAACGGACAACATTTAAGTCCGATTTTACCAGAAGGAGTAAAGAACTATTTAATCGACATCGACGGAACCGTTTGTGACGATATTCCCAATGAAGAGCCAGAGCGTATGCTGACTGCAGAGCTTTATCCCGATGCGTTAAAAACGTTAAACAAATGGTACGATGAAGGTCATATTATTTTCTTTTTTACTTCAAGAACTGAAGCACATAGAGAATACACCGAAATTTGGTTGAAAAAACATGGTTTCAAATACCACGGAATGGTGATGGGAAAACCAAGAGGAGGCAATTACCATTGGATAGACAATCACTTGGTAAAAGCAACGCGTTACAGAGGAAAATTTACCGATTTAATTGAAAAAGATGTCACCATCGAAGTGTTTGATGACGGACAACACGAATAAAAATTCGATTATTCGATTTTTGGATTATTCGATTTAGTTAAGTCTAAATTAATCCAAAAATCTAACAATCTAAAAATCTAATTATGTCAGAAGTATTAATTGTGCCTACAATGGCAGAAATGATGGCGCAAGGCAAGCAACCCGAAGTGTTATTTTGGGTTGGTTGTTCGGGCAGTTTTGATGATAGAGCCAAACGAATTACCAAAGCATTTGTTCGTATTTTGAATAAAGCCAAGGTCGAATTTGCTGTACTCGGAACCGAAGAAAGTTGTACCGGAGATCCAGCTAAAAGAGCAGGAAATGAATTTCTGTTTCAGATGCAAGCCATGATGAACATCGAAGTGTTGAATGCGTACGAAGCTAAAAAAATCGTCACAGCTTGCCCGCATTGTTTTAACACAATTAAAAATGAGTATCCTGAATTGGGTGGAAAATACGAAGTCGTTCATCACACCGAATTCTTAAAATCACTTTTGGATGCCGGACGATTGACTATCGAAGGAGGTCAATTTAAAGGTAAAAGAATTACCTTCCACGACCCTTGCTATTTAGGAAGAGCTAATAACATCTACGAAGCACCACGAGATTTAATTCTGAAATTAGACGCCGAATTGGTAGAAATGAAACGATCTCGTGCCAATGGATTATGCTGTGGTGCTGGTGGCGCTCAAATGTTTAAAGACGCTGAACCTGGTAATAAAGAAGTCAATATAGAAAGAACCGAAGATGCTCTTGAAACTAAACCCGAAATTATTGCGGCTGGTTGTCCGTTTTGTAACACAATGCTAACCGACGGTGTGAAAGGAAAAGAAAGAGAAGGCGATATTAAAGTTTTAGACATCGCCGAATTAATTGCCAACGCTCAGGATTTATAAAGGTATTGCCAAATGTCAATTAAAAATGTATTGATTTTATTTGTATTCCTAACAATAGGCTCGCTCTCGTTTAGTCAGGAAGTACAAATAGATTCAGTTACCATTACTAAAAAAGAGCAATACAAATTCAATTATAAACAGGTAATAATTCCAGTAGTTCTTATTGGTTATGGAGTTATTGGTTTAGAAAGTGACGGCCTCAAATTGTTTAACAGCGAAATTAGCGAAGAAGTTACAGAACATATTGATGAACGAATTACTATTGATGATTTTGGTCAATATGCTCCATTAGCTGCTTTAATCACATTAGATATAGCCGAAGTTAAAAGCAAAAGTAACCGAAGAGACAAACTTATTATTGTAACTACATCACAGTTATTAATGGGTTTAACCGTTACCGCTTTGAAGAAAATAACTCATGAAGAACGACCCGATCATACTTCATTCAATTCATTTCCTTCAGGTCATACAGCAACTGCTTTTTCGGGTGCCGAACTTTTATACCGAGAATACAAAGACGTTTCGGTTTGGTACGGCGTTTCAGGATATGTAGTAGCAACAGGAGTAGGCATATTCCGAATGTACAACAACCGACATTGGTTGACTGATGTGGTGGCTGGTGCCGGAATCGGAATTTTAAGCACTAAAGCCGCATACTGGTTGTATCCAAGAATTAATAAACTATTTAATCCAAAAGAATCCAATACACGAACATCCTTTATTCCGTATTATGACGGAAAAACAGTAGGATTTGGATTGGTTTCTAACTTTTAATAAACAAACCATGCTAGTTCCTTTTGAAGACTTACCAATAGAATCACGCATCTGGATTTACCAATGCAGCCGCAAATTCACTGATGATGAAATTATAGCCATAGAAGATGATTTGAGAGAATTTCTCACCAATTGGAGCGCTCATGGTGCTGCATTAGAATCATCGTATCAAATCAAATACAATCGTTTTATAATTCTGGCTGTGAATCAGGAAGTGCAAGCAAATACAGGATGTTCTATCGATGCATCTGTGGTTTTTATCCAAAATTTAGAACAAAAATACGGTGTCGATATGCTCGATAAAATGAATGTCGCTTTCAAACAAGGCGAATACATTACCTATAAAACCTTGTTGGAATTTAAAAAACTAGCCAAAGACAAATCGGTTTCAGAAAACACAATAGTTTTTAATAATCTCGTTAATACTATTGAAGAATGGAATGAAAACTGGGAAATTCCTGCTAATGAAAGCTGGCATAGTCGTTTCTTTTAAAATGCTTTAATGAAAAATATACGTTACCTTTTCTTTTTACTTATAGTATTATCTTTTGTTACGAATTGTTCTTCGACAAAAGATAAAAATGTTAATATCAAATTAGGCAAGCCTTCTGTTTCCCACGATGACGAATACGTCGCACTTCCTAAATCGCAAAGAAAAACCTTTTTCAAAGGAAGTGAAACGGAAACCAAATGGGTCGACAGCGTTTACAGACAAATGCCTTTTAATGAAAAAATTGGTCAACTGTTCATGATTGCTGCGTATTCAAATAAGGATACTGTTCATACCAACGCTATCGATAAACTAATAAAAGACTATAAAATCGGCGGATTGATTTTCTTTCAAGGTGGACCAATGCGTCAGGCGAAATTAACCAATCGCTTTCAATCGGAATCGAAATTACCTTTATTCATTGGAATTGACGCCGAATGGGGGTTAAGCATGCGTTTGGATTCGACGTATAAATTCCCATGGAATTCAACACTTGGTGCTATTAGAGATTTAAAGCTGATTGAAAAAGTAGGGGAGCAAATGGGCAAAGAAAGTTATCGAATGGGAATCCAATTCAATTTTGCTCCTGTTTTAGACATCAATACCAATCCGAAAAATCCAATTATTGGTCACCGTTCCTTTGGGGAAGACAAAAAAAATGTCACTGATAGAGCCATCGCATTAATGAAGGGAGTTCAAAATCAAAAAGTGTTTTCAACAGGAAAGCATTTTCCAGGTCATGGCGATACATCGACCGATTCGCATAGTACGCTTCCTATAGTGAATTTCACTAGAGAACGTATTGAAAATGTCGAACTCTATCCATACAAACGCATGTTTGACGAAGGATTAGAATCGGTTATGGTGGCGCATCTCAATGTTCCCAGTTTGGAACCACGGGAAAATTATCCAACTTCGTTATCCTATGGCGTTGTAACCGATTTGCTTCAGAAAGAATTGGGATTTGAAGGTTTGATATTTACTGACGCCTTGAATATGAAAGGAGCCAGCAATTTTAAAAAACCAGGTGATATCGATTTGGAAGCGTTTATGGCTGGAAACGATATTTTACTTTTTGCCGAAAATGTCCCACTTGCTGTAGATCGAATTACTCAAGCGTACAATGAAGGTTTGATTTCAGATGACCGAATAGCACAATCGGTGAAGAAGATTTTACATTACAAATTCAAATCGGGTTTAAACAATTACAAACCCATTGTTATGCAGAATCTAGTTTCCGATATCAATCCGGTTCAAGACAACGCCTTGCAATACCAATTGTATGAAAATGCTATTACGGTTTTGAAAAACGACGACAAGATTTTACCAATAAAAAACCTTACTCAGAAAATTGCTTATGTAAAATTGGGTGATGATGTCAACATTTCATTTGTATCAACACTTAAAAAATATACCGAAGTTAAAGAAGTCGAAATCGAAAATACCGACAGTTTAAATGTTGAATTAAAAAAATACGACATCGTAATTGTTGGTTACCACAAATCGGATAAAGCTTGGAAAAAACATGATTTTTCAGATGCGGAATTGATCCGTTTACAAGAAATAGCCAAAAACAATACCGTCATTTTAGACAGTTTTACCAAGGCGTATTCGTTGATGCCAATCGCTAGTTTTGATGATATCGAAGGACTTGTTGTATCGTATCAAAATGGAGATATTGCACAGGAAGTATCAGCCGAATTGATTTTCGGAGCGATTGATGCCAAAGGAAAATTGCCTGTTTCCATCAATGATACTTTCAAAGTCAATGATGGATTAACTACGGAAAAATTAAATATATTGGGATTCTCATCTCCGGAAAACGTTGGAATGAGTTCCGAAAAATTGAACACCATAGAAACCATTGTCAACAAAGCCATCGATGGTAAAATGACTCCGGGAATGCAAATTTTAGTTGCCCGAAAAGGAAAAGTAATTTATCAAAAATCCTTCGGATACCACACGTACGACAATCTTACGAAAGTAAAAAACTCCGATATGTACGATATTGCATCGGTGACCAAAATGGTTGCTACCTTGCCAAACGTGATGCAATTGTTCGATAAAAATGAAGTGAATTTGTATTCCACATTGGGAGATATGTTACCGCAATTCAAAAATTCCAATAAACAAGATATTACGTTTAAAGATTTGTTATCCCACTATGCCCGACTTCAAGCCTGGATTCCGTTTTACAAATCAACATTGGATAGTTTAAAAAATCCGTTAGAAAAGTATTATAGAAAAACGTATTCCGACGATTTCTCCAAACAAGTTGCCGAGAATTCATTCATCAGAAACGACTATCAGGATTCGATAATGAAGCAAATTATCGAAAGTAAATTAATTGATAAAAAAGAATACCGCTACAGTGATTTTACCTTTATCATTTTAAAAAAATATTTAGAATCGATCACTAAAAAATCGCTGGATGTTTTAAGTGCTGAGAATTTCTTCAAACCTTTGGGAATGAACCATACGATGTACAATCCGTTGCGCAAATTCGATATGGGAAGAATTCCTCCAACAGAAATAGATACTTACTTCCGTCAAACAACCATTCAAGGTTATGTGCATGATATGGAAGCCGCTATGGAAGGCGGAGTTGCCGGTCATGCCGGAATTTTCTCGAACACCATAGACATCGCTAAAATGATGCAACTCTTCTTGCAAAAAGGAAAGTACGGAGGTAATTCTTATTTTTCAGAAGCCACATTCGATGTCTTCAACACCTGTCATTATTGTTTTGAAGGGAATCGAAGAGGATTGGGTTTTGACAAACCACAAATCGGAAAAGAAGGACCAACTTGTGGTTGTGTTTCGCGATCAAGTTTCGGTCATACTGGCTTTACTGGAACAATGGCTTGGGCTGATCCGGAAACCGAACTCATTTATGTATTTTTATCCAACCGAACTTTTCCTGGTACAAATCCGGCCAATACGTTATCAAAGGAAAACATCCGTGAAGATATCCAAAAGATTATACAAGACGCTATAATAGACAAGCCATAATATTGCTAAAAACTATTATTTACCTATATTTGTTGAAACAACAAATCGGTATCTGTAGTGAATTCAATCAATAAACTAAAAATAGTTAACGATCCAATTTATGGATTTATCAACATCCCTAATTCTTTAATTTACGATTTAATTCAGCATCCTTATTTTCAACGATTGCGTCGTATTTCCCAAATGGGATTGTCATATTTGGTGTATCCTGGCGCACATCATACGCGTTTTCATCACGCCTTGGGTTGCATGCACATTATGCAGAAAGCCATACAAACGCTTCAATCTAAAGGAGTAATAATTAACAAAGAGGAAGAAAACGCACTTTTAATTGCCATATTACTCCACGATATCGGTCATGGTCCATTTAGTCATGCTATGGAACACAGCATCGTAGAAGAAGTGCACCACGAACAGATTTCATTGCTTTTTATGAATCAGTTGAACATAGAATTTGAAGGTCAGCTTTCATTGGCTATTCAGATTTTTAAAGGAGAATACCACCGAAAATTCATGTACCAACTCATCTCCAGTCAATTGGATATGGACAGAATGGATTATCTAAAAAGGGATAGTTTTTACAGTGGCGTTGCCGAAGGGAACATCAATAGTGACCGATTAATTCAAATGTTGAATGTGCAGGATGATTTTTTGGTTATTGAAGAAAAAGGAATTTATTCGGTAGAAAAATTCTTAATGGCACGACGATTAATGTATTGGCAAACATATTTACACAAAACAAGCGTGGTTGCTGAAATCATTTTGACAAAAATACTCAAGCGTGCTAAAGAACTAACTCAAAAAGGGATTCATTTAAATTGCAGTCAACCACTTTCATATTTCTTAAATAATAAAGTTTCATTAGAAAATTTTGACGCAACAATATTACAAACATTTGCTTACTTAGACGATTATGATATCATGAGTGCTTTGAAAGAATGGCAATTCAATAGTGATTTTGTTTTACGGTCGTTATGCAAAATGATACTCGAAAGAGATCTATTAAAAATTAAAATAACTGATGACAAACCTTTAAAAGAAAGTGTTTTAGAGTTGAAAAATAAATTTTTAAAACTACATCCGCTTCCCGAGAAAGAGGTCGATTATTTTATCTTTAAAGGAAAGTTGAAAAATCAAGCATACAGTAAATCGGATGAACCCATCCGCATTTTGAAAAAAGACAAAACAATTGAAGATGTAGTTATTGCTTCCGACCAATTGTATTTAAAAGCATTGTCAAAACAAGTAACCAAATATTTTATATGTTATCCAAAAGTGCTCTTGGATACCTAACTATTTAATTAAATTTTTATATTTTTGCCCAGTTGTTGCCAACTAAACTATCTTTGAGGTGAACTAGAAAGCAATACTCCCAGTAACGGAATTTTTCCATTGGGGAATTTAATCTGATTAGATGAAATTTACAGCCGAACAAATTGCAGGTATTCTCGAAGGCGAAGTAGTTGGTAATCCAAATGCGGAAGTCTTCAAATTATCAAAAATTGAGGAAGGAACCAAAGGTTCACTGACATTTTTGGCTAATCCGAAATACCAAAGTTTTATCTATTCTACCCAAGCCACTATTACCATTGTAAATAAATCTTTTGAACCAGAACAAGAACTTACCACCACATTAATCAAAGTGGAAGACGCCTACAAAGCGTTTTCAAAACTGTTGGAATATTACAATCAAGTGAAGTTGATGAAATCGGGAATCGAACAACCTTCGGTTATTTCTGAAAATGTAGAATACGGTGAGAACTTGTATTTAGGTAGTTTTTGCTACCTTGGGAAAAATGTAAAAATCGGAAACAACGTAAAAATTTATCCGAATACCTTTATTGGTGACAATGTCGTTATTGGTGATAATTGTTTGTTTTTTGCTGGAGTTCGAATATATTCGGAAACTGAAATTGGAAACAATTGCACCATTCATTCGGGAAGTATTATTGGTTCTGACGGATTTGGATTTGCACCAACAGAAGACGGCTCGTACAACAAAGTACCACAAATTGGGAATGTAATTCTCGAAGACAATGTCGAAATTGGTGCCTGTACTACAATTGACAGAGCCACTTTAGGTTCGACAATCATCCGAAAAGGAGTGAAATTAGACAATCAAATTCAAATTGCACACAACGTTGAAATTGGCGAAAACACCGTAATTGCTGCACAAACTGGAATAGCTGGTTCGACAAAAATTGGTAAAAATTGTTTGATTGGTGGACAGGTTGGATTTGCAGGTCATATCGTTATTGGCGATAATGTGCGCATTCAAGCACAATCAGGTGTTGGAAAAAATGTCAAAGACGGCGATACTATACAAGGTTCACCTTCTTTTAATTACGGCGATTGGAATAAATCGTACGTGCATTTTAGAAATTTGCCTAAAATTGTAGCCGATTTAGAAGAAATAAAGAAAAAAATAGAATAGAAATATATTAAATAGTTAATTTATTATGGTTAAACAAAAGACCATCAAAAACGAAATTTCATTAACAGGTGTGGGACTTCACACTGGTAAAGAAGTAGTAATGACTTTCAAGCCTGCTCCTGTAAATAACGGATATACGTTTGTTCGCGTTGACCTAGAAGGTAGCCCAATAATAGAGGCTGATGCTAATTATGTAGTCAATACGCAAAGAGGAACGAATCTTGAAAAATTAGGGGTTAAAATTCAAACTTCTGAACATGTTTTAGCCGCATTTGTTGGATGCGATATCGATAATGTTATTATAGAACTAAATGAATCAGAGCCGCCAATTATGGATGGTTCATCCAAGTTTTTTGTCGAAGCAATCGAAAAAGCGGGTATAGAAGAACAAGATGCCGAACGATGCTATTATGTTGTGAAAGAAGTGATTTCATTTATAGATGAAAATTCAGGAAGTGAGATTTTAGTTATGCCAGCCGATGATTATCAAGTTACAGCAATGGTCGATTTTGGAACCAAAGTATTGGGAACTCAAAATGCGACAATGAAAAGCATCGCTGAATTTAAAACGGAAATTGCGAACTCAAGAACATTTAGCTTTTTACATGAGTTAGAAACCCTACTCGATGAAGGTTTAATAAAAGGAGGTGATTTAAACAATGCTATAGTCTATGTTGATAAGGAAATTTCCCAATCAACAATGGAAAATCTAAAAGTGGCTTTTGGAAAAGAAAATATTTCGGTTAAACCAAACGGAATTTTAGACAATCTTACCTTGCATTATCCAAACGAAGCGGCACGACACAAACTATTGGATGTTGTTGGGGATTTGGCTTTGATTGGAACTCGTATCAAAGGGAAGGTAATTGCCAATAAACCCGGACATTTTGTGAACACACAATTCGCCAAAAAAATGTCTAAAATTATCAAAATAGAACAAAGAAATCAGGTTCCGACCTACGATTTACACAAAGAACCATTGATGGACATTACCAAAATCATGGCAATGTTACCACACCGACCTCCATTCTTATTTATAGATCGAATTATTGAAATGTCGGAAAGTCATGTAGTCGGATTGAAAAATGTAACGATGAATGAAAGCTTCTTCGTTGGTCATTTTCCGGGTGCGCCAGTTATGCCTGGAGTAATAATCGTAGAAGCAATGGCACAAACGGGTGGAATTTTAATCTTAAGTTCTGTTCCCGATCCCGAAAATTATTTGACGTATTTTATGAAAATAGATAATGTTAAATTCAAACATAAAGTTTTACCTGGCGATACTTTGGTTTTCAAATGCGATTTGATTTCTCCTATCAGAAGAGGGATTTGTCACATGCAAGCGTATGCTTTTGCCAATGGTAAATTAGTTGCAGAAGCAGAATTAATGGCGCAAATTGCTAAAAAACAATAGATTTCGATCATTTGTTGATTTGGTTATTTGTTATCCAAATCAACAGATTATCTAATAACCAAATCAACATTAAAAAATATGAATCAACCATTAGCATATGTTCATCCCGGAGCAAAAATAGCAAAAAATGTGGTAATAGAACCTTTTACTACCATTCACAATAATGTTGAAATTGGCGATGGAACTTGGATTGGTTCTAATGTAACCATCATGGAAGGCGCTCGAATTGGAAAAAATTGCAATATTTTTCCGGGTGCAGTCATTTCTGCCGTTCCTCAAGATTTAAAGTTTGGTGGTGAAGATTCATTGGCCATCATTGGAGATAATTCTACCGTGAGAGAATGTGTAACCATCAACAGAGGTACCATTGCATCAGGTCAAACCAGAATCGGAAAAAATTGCCTAATTATGGCAACAGCGCATATCGCACACGATTGTCATATTGGCGATAATGCGATTATTGTTAATGGTGTCGCTTTGGCCGGACATGTTATTGTTGGTGATTACGCCATAATAGGAGGTTTAGCAGCCATTCACCAATTTATTCATATTGGAGATCATGCTATGATTTCGGGCGGATCGTTGGTTCGTAAAGACGTTCCTCCATTTACAAAAGCAGCTAAAGAACCACTTTCGTATGTCGGAATCAATTCGGTTGGATTGCGTAGAAGAGGATTTACTACCGAAAAAATCAGAGAGATTCAAGAAATTTACAGAATATTATACCAAAAAAATTACAATACGTCACAAGCTGTTGGAATCATAGAAGCCGAAATGGCTGCTTCAACCGAACGTGATGAAATATTAGACTTTATAAGAAATTCTTCTCGTGGAATCATGAAAGGATATTCTGGCGGTAATTAAATCAAAAAAAATCATACAAACAATAATAAACAATTAAAATGGCAAGTACATCAGATATTAGAAACGGATTATGTATCAAATACAATCACGATATCTATAAAATTATTGAATTCCTTCACGTAAAACCTGGTAAAGGTCCAGCATTCGTTAGAACCAAATTACGTAGTTTAACCAACGGAAAAGTATTAGACAACACATTTTCTGCAGGACACAAAATTGATGAAGTTCGTGTTGAAACACACGAATATCAGTATTTATATGCTGAAGGTGAATTATTCAACTTCATGCACGTGGAGAGTTACGAACAAATTCAATTGAATAAAGCAATTCTTGATGCTCCTGATTTACTTAAAGAAGGAACAACGGTAAAAGTAATTATCAATGCCGAAACGGAGTTGCCATTATCTGTAGATATGCCAGCTTCTGTTATTCTAGAAGTAACTTATGCCGAGCCAGGAGTAAAAGGAAATACAGCAACAAATGCTACAAAACCTGCAAAAGTAGAAACTGGAGCATCTGTAAATGTACCTTTATTCATCAACGAAGGTGATAAAATTAAAATTGATACCGCTTCTGGAAGTTATATGGAGCGCGTGAAAGAATAGTTGGCAGTGTTCAGTATTCAGTTGTCAGTAACTGAGCACTGAACACTGAACACTGAACACTGAACACTTAATATATGAAGTTTCCAAAAACACATACACTCGCAGCAATTGCTAAAATCATCGATTGCCAGTATATCGGTAGCGATGATTTTCCAGTTTTTGGTATGAATGAAATTCATGTGGTCGAATCGGGTGATATTGTTTTTGTAGACCATCCAAAGTATTATGACAAAGCACTGCAATCGGCAGCTACTATTGTTTTAATTAACAAAGAAGTCGAATGTCCTGACGGAAAAGCATTGCTTATTTCTGATGATCCCTTTCGAGATTTTAATATACTGACCAAACATTTCCGCCCGTTTCAATTTTCGAGTGTTGCCATTGCACCATCAGCTAAAATAGGAGCGGGGACCCTAGTTCAACCGAATTGTTTTATCGGTCACAATGTAACTATTGGAAAGAATTGTTTGATTCATCCCAATGTTACGATTTATGATAATACCGTTATTGGTAACAACGTCATCATTCACGCTGGAACTATTATAGGTGCTGATGCATTTTACTATAAAAAACGTCCAGAAGGTTTTGATCAATTACTGTCGGGAGGAAGAGTGGTTATCGAAGATAACGTCGGAATAGGAGCGTTGTGCACCATCGATAAAGGAGTTACGGGTGATACTACAATTGGTGAAGGAACAAAATTGGATAACCAAGTCCATGTTGGTCACGACACCGTTATTGGCAAAAAATGTTTAATCGCATCCCAAACCGGAATTGCGGGTTGTGTGATAATTGAAGATGAAGTAACACTATGGGGACAAGTTGGAACTACTAGTGGAATCACCATCGGAACTAAAGCGGTTGTCTTAGGACAAACCGGAGTGACGAAATCGATCGAAGGTGGAAAAAGTTATTTTGGAACTCCAGTAGAAGAATCCAGAGAAAAATTAAAACAATTAGCCTACATAAAAAGAATTCCTGAATTGCTTAATACAATCAAAAAATGAAACCAAAAGATATAGTGCTCGAATTTTACAAACCCGATGTCATTTTGGATAGAAATGCCGTAAATGCGTTACTTCATCCTGAAGTTACCATTGATTGGAATAGCAGCAAAGGTTTTATCCAAATGAATCATAGCGATATTTTGGCACTTACCGATGATTTAAACAAAGCCTACACCCGTTCAAAAACCAGAATTAGCCATATTATTGAAGAAGGAAATATGGTTTCTGTCCGGTATTCTCATTTTGTGAAAACAATTGAAAATCCGAGAGAAGAAATGCTCTTAGCCCATTTTTTCGTTATTTGGGAAATAAAAGCCGATAAGTTATACCGCGGATTTCAAATGAGTCAGTTTTCGTAAAATAAACAAAATTATTTAAAAACTAACCGCAAATTCGCAAATTATTCACTGCGTTTTATTTTTAATTTGCGAATTTGCGGTGAAATTTTAAAAACTGAACACTGAAAACTGAACACTTTTTACTACTTTTGCATCACAAAATTTAACTCAATATAATACAACCAACATGAGCGTTTTAGTTAATAAAAATTCCAAAATAATAGTTCAAGGATTTACAGGTAGTGAAGGTACTTTTCACGCCGAACAAATGATCGAGTATGGTACTAATGTAGTAGGTGGTGTAACTCCAGGAAAAGGAGGGAGCACGCATTTAGGACGTCCCGTTTTTAATACCGTAAAAGACGCTGTTGAAAAAGCAGGTGCTGATACAACTATTATTTTTGTTCCTCCGGCATTTGCTGCCGATGCTATTATGGAAGCTGCCGATGCCGGAATCAAAGTAATTATTACCATTACTGAAGGTATTCCAGTTGCCGATATGATTAAAGCGTATGCCTACATAAAAGATAGAGATTGCCGATTGATTGGTCCGAATTGCTCAGGAGTTATTACTCCAGAAGAAGCAAAAGTAGGCATCATGCCTGGATTTGTTTTCAAAAAAGGAAATGTCGGAATCGTTTCAAAATCGGGAACTTTAACGTATGAAGCTGCCGATCAGGTGGTAAAACAAGGAATGGGAATCACAACAGCTATCGGAATTGGTGGTGATCCAATTATCGGAACAACAACCAAAGAAGCTGTCGAATTACTAATGAACGATCCCGAAACACATTGTATCGTAATGATTGGTGAAATTGGTGGACAATTAGAAGCTGACGCTGCTAAGTGGATCAAAGCCGACGGTAACCGCAAACCTGTAGTTGGATTCATTGCTGGTGTAACCGCTCCAAAAGGAAGAACAATGGGTCACGCCGGTGCAATTGTT
Organism: Flavobacteriales bacterium; assembly: GCA_031387085.1. Taxonomy (GTDB): domain Bacteria; phylum Bacteroidota; class Bacteroidia; order Flavobacteriales; family Flavobacteriaceae; genus Flavobacterium. The sequence goes on from JANNCY010000015.1 coordinate 17,634, forward strand.
GGTGGTGCTGATGATACTGCAGAAGCGAAGAAACGCATTATGAGAGAAAACGGAATTCATGTAGTAGATTCTCCTGCAGAAATTGGTAAAAAAGTAAAAGAAGTAATGGGGTAGTCATTGCGAAGAGTTGCGAGGCACGTGGCAAAGCAATCTCATAAATACATTATATATAAAGCCTTGCAATTTGTAAGGCTTTTTTTATTTTAATTCAACTCATTTATATATCTTTGAATACTAATCATTTAACTATGAAAAAAATATACTTCATTTTAGTTGTTCTTTGTGTAGCAAATTGCCTTTATTCACAAATAGTTACCATACCTGACGCTAATTTTAAAGCAAAATTAATTGCTGTTGGCGTAGATACTAATAGCGATGGTAATATCCAGCAAAGTGAAGCATTAGCACAGACATCACTATACTTAGATTCTGCAAACATTTCAGATTTGACTGGTATAAACTCCTTTACAAATGTAATCATTTTAAGTTTTTCTGGTAATAATGTCGTAAACCTTGCTCCTTTAAACGGGATGACAAGTTTACTTTATTTGACATTTAGTAACAATGATGTTACGACACTTACAAGTTTGAGTGGGCTACCAGCCTTATACTCGATAGATTGTTCATGGAATCCATTAACAAATTTAAATGGACTTACAAATATACCAACCTTATTAAGTTTATCATGTAGTTATAATCCCCAGTTAAATTTAGCGAGCATCAACAGTATGGTAAACCTGAAACGACTCTCGTGCAGGGGAATGAACTTGTCGAATATAAACATGATTTCGGGATTGGTAAACCTAACACTTTTGTCGGTTAGCGATAACCAATTGACCAGTTTGAATCTTGCACCTTATCCACTGCTTGAAGAATTATTTTGTGATAATAACAATCTTTATTCGCTGAATTTGAGTGTGGTGCCAGCCTTAACGCGACTGGAATGCAGTGATAACAATTTAACTAGCTTGAATGTTTCAGCTCTACCACTTCTACAACAGTTTATTTGTTCTTATAATGGTCTTATGTCATTGAATGTTGACTACAACACTAAGATTACTAGCTTGCATTGTGCTTATAACAACCTTGCTTCTATTGATGCAAGCAAATTGACCAATCTAGGACTGTTATACTGTAATAATAATCCGAACTTAGTCTCGATAAACATGAAAAATGGTTCAACAAACAGCTTCTCCTATTCGCCATATAATTTTTCGAACAACCCAAATCTCCGATATGTTTGTACTGATGAAGCGGATTTAGAAGTGGTTCAGTTTTATGTCGCATCTTATTCAAACTGCCATGTAAACACCTATTGCAGTTTTTCTCCTGGTGGAATTATTTATACTATAAACGGGCAGAATAAGTACGATAGCAACAATAATGGCTGTACTACATCAGATATTAACTACGCAAATTTACGGCTAAATTTTACTGGAGTAGGTTCTGGTAGTATGATAACAGACAATACGGGAAATTACTCGATTGATGTTCCAGCAGGAAGCCATACCATCACACCAATTTTTGAAAACCCTTCCTATTTTAATGTTTTTCCGACATCAACAACAGTTAACTTTCCATCAAGTTCTAGTCCATCTGTAAAGAATTTCTGTATTACCCCAAACGGAACTCGGAATGACCTCGAAATAATACTATTACCAATAAATAATGCCAGACCAGGATTTGATAGTTTTTACAAAATAATTTTCAAAAATAAGGGAACTCATACACAATCAGGGACTTTAAACTTAACCTTTGAAGATGATATAATAGATTTTGTAAGTTCAAATATATTCCCTACAAATCAATCTATCAATACATTATCTTGGAATTACACAAATCTACTGCCATTTGAAACAAGGATAATTGAATTGATTTTTAATGTTAATTCACCTATGGAAACTCCACCTGTTAACATTGGCGATCAATTAGATTTTGAGGCAACTATTAATCCTATTTTAGGCGATGAAATACCTACTGATAATACTAGTTCATTAAAACAAATTGTGGTAGGTTCTTTAGATCCAAACGACAAAAGATGTCTTGAAGGCGCAACAATTACTCCAAGCATGGTGGGACAATATGTGCATTACATTATTCGTTTTGAAAATACAGGAACCTTTGCTGCTGAAAACGTTGTTGTAAAAGATATAATTGATACTGCTAAATTTGATATAAACAGTTTAATTCCGTTAACTAGCAGTCACTCTTTTGTAACTAGAATTAGCAACACCAATAAAGTTGAATTTATCTTTGAAAACATCAATCTTCCATTTGACGATGCCAATAATGATGGTTATGTCGCTTTTAAAATAAAAACCAAACCAACATTAGTTATTGGCGATACATTTTCTAACAATGCGAACATTTATTTTGATTATAATTTCCCGATTTTTACTAATACAACCACAACAACAATTCAAACATTAGCTAATCAAGATTTTGAGTTTAGTAATTATTTTACTTTAGCACCAAATCCAGCGAAAGATATACTAACAATTACAACTAAAGATGATATTGTAATTTCGTCTGTAAGCATATATAACACTATTGGCCAATTGGTTTTGGTTACTACAACTCCAAACAACATTATTGATGTTTCGAGTTTAAAAACTGGCAGTTATTTTATAAAAATCCTTTCGGATAAAGGAACTTCGAGTAGTAAGTTTTTAAAAGAATAAAAAAAACTCCGATAGTGGAGCTTTTTTTATTTATCAATTATAATTTTAAAAGTTTTCAATTTCGTTTCATCAGTAATTTTGACAAAGTAGATTCCGTTTGAAAATTGAGCAACTGGAATAGTAATTTCAGTAGTTGCATAATTATTTTCATATACCATTTGTCCAAGAGAATTGAAGAATTGAATATTAATTTTAGAACTTTCAAAATTTCCAATTGCAATATGCAAATTGTCTTTTACGGGATTGGGATACAATTGCACTTGATAAGATTCAAAAACATCCGAATTAGTTAAAGTCAAGCTACAAGAAGCAGAAACCGTATTGGTGTTTTCTATAGTAGTTCCTGCAGTTAAAGTATGTCCAGTAAAGCCACTATAATTACTTGGATAAAACGAACATCTAAAAACAGTATTTTGAGTAGGAGTAGTGCCTTGACTAATAATTCCGGTTGTATTTATTGGATTAACATAACGCCAAAGTGTTGTTCCAGTTGTATTCACTTCTGTAAAAATACCATTCGGACCATTACAAATTAATACATTTCCATTCGATAATTGTTGTGCTCCCGAAATATTCATCGCATATAAGTTATTCGGGTTTCCTGAATTGTATATCCATGAAGTGGTGCTTGGCAAATAAGGCAATGTTGAAGTATAGTTAAATCCGGAAACGGGTGGATTTATAATTTCTACAGTCGTGTAATTTCCACCTGTTCTTCCTGCTCCATTATTAAAAATCATTATTTGATTTTCAAATGGCAAACCTGGTTCTATCCAACGAGCGTTATGTTGTCCGAATAGTTTCTGATTAGTAACTGTTCCGTTATTGTATGCTTGCGGATTTCCCCAACGGTACAAAAAATCACCGCCTTTTCCTGAATTTCCACCAGTATGACTTGCTGCTTGTGTGGTTGTAGTACTGTGATCGATAATCCAAACTTCATCTAAATTGTGGGAACTCAATACAATTTGATCTAATGTTGGATTGTAATCTATCGAATTTAAATGAATCCAATCAGAAACCGTTGCACTTCCTCCATAATTGATATTTAATAACTGTGGATTGGAAGCAATAGTTGTATAATTAGGTTTGGTTGCATCAAAATCTTGCGCCAAATGATCCCACAAATGCCATTCCCAAACTATAGTTCCACCTGTTGCGCCTAATGGCTGAATTTCAATAATTTTTTCACTCCAAACAGTTGCAGTAGTTAATGCTGGATTTCTACCTTGTGCAATGGCTTCTGCACTTGTTTTTGATTCCCAAACAATGGCTAATACATTTCCGTTTGGCAACGCTTTAATATCGTGATGTTGGCATTCTAGTGTACTTGAAATAGTATAACTCTAAGTTACCGTTCCGTTCCAATCGATTTTTTGAATGATTCCTCCTTTTCCTCCTGCATTAAAAGTTGTATTGTTAGTATTTCCAGTTCGAAGTAAGGTTCCGTCAGGTAAAATATAACACGATTGTCCGGGTCGAAAAGTGCTATTCCAAGTTTTAACTTGTTTACCACATTTATCAATTAAATAAGTTGTATTAGAAGTATTAGGTGCAAATAAAACATAGCCGTCATCTAAAGTTCCGGCATCGTGCTGTGTTAAACCAACCGTTTGAGAATTGACTTGAAACAATCCGATAAGGAATACAATTGAAAAGTAAATTTTTTTCATAGAAATAAATTTTCTATTTGATTATCAATTAAAAAGAAGGTTTAATTTCTATTTGAAAATAAACCTTTTTTTAAAGTGTTTGTAATATTATTTATTAATAATTACTTTATGTGTTTGAGTTTTAGTTCCGTTTAAAATTTTCACAAAATAAACTCCATTATAAACCGTATCAGTTTCAATGATACTCAACGTACTTCCTTGTAAAATTTTACTGGTTTTTACTATTTTTCCAAGTTCATCAATCAATTCTACATTCATATCTTGTTCAGCCATTTGTGTTTGTATTGCAATAAATTCAGATGCTGGATTTGGAGCTATGGTAACATCAAACTCAGAATTTTGAAATGAGTTAGTTGCTAAAGTTGTTGTTCCGCTGGGAACAGGTACATTAGTAACAACAGTAATGTTGCCATAAAATGTTGGACCAACAACATAAGGATACGCCGAATTATGATTGGCATCAACAGTAGTAAAATAGCAATATATTCCGTTTGGGTATAAGGATACAGGATATTCTGGAGTATTGCAAACTCTACCATTATGAATATCTAAATACGTTGGATCTCCGGGATGTGCAACATACTCATAATCTTCTCTAAAATAACCATTAAAAAAAGTTTGAGTTCCAACGACTTGATTGATTGCAGGACCATTAACTCTGGTTGTGTTTGTTCGCAACTGATAACTTGATTTCATTCGAGCAATTGCTCCGGTTCCGTTAGTATTTGTATAAGCATATGCACCATAAATTGGGAAACCATCATAGGCAAATCCTAATAAAGGAGAATGTTGAGAAGGATTTATTACATATAAACCATCAGCTGGATAAATATTGCAAACATTAGAAAGAACAACCAAATCCAAATTAAATGCACTTGGGTTTTGATGGTGATGGTAATTTCCCATGGCAGGATGCGCTTTAGCACAATCAAAACCTGCACGTTCAGCTGGAATTGCATCTCTATTCCAAACAGTTGTTCCAGTACACATTGGATTTCCTGGTCCACCACAAATAGTACCGGTTGTATTATTCCACGCTACGCCATCTCTATAATCAAATAAAGCTACACCATTTTTAAAAACACCAATATTTCCTCCAGTGGTTGCTACTGTTCCTGTTCCTTGAACTGGTGCTAATGGAATTCTGAATATTTTATTTTGAGCTGTTGCTAAAGAAGGATTTCCATCCTGAAATGGTCCCGTTATATAAGCAGGGATTCCTGTTGCAGATATATAAGAATACGTGGCATTGTATTGTACAGTTTGCACATTGGCTAAAACAGCATCGTTAATTGGAGTAGAATTTCCAGCAACATAATGTCGACCAGTAATGCCAGTGGAATTTATTAACCAACCAGTGATTGAAGGATTGGTTTGTGCAATTGTGTTGCAACTTACTGCAACAATTAAGAGCGTTAAAATTTGTTTCATTTGTAATTTATTTAGTTCATTTTATTTTTTTCGCCTCTGTAAAAAATTCTACAACCAAAAGATTCCGATTTTGAAACAGTTACATTTTTTTTAAGTAATAATTCATCTATGGCATCTGTAAGAAAATGATGTTGCGCTTTTTCTGGCTCACCTGCGTTATCATCTATAGCACCTTGGTATCGTATTATTAATTTACCGGAATTATTTTTCCAAACAACAAAAGATTGTGGAGTATTTTCTGCTTTAAATTGTTTAGCAACGGTTTGATTTTTATCTTGCAAGTAAGGAAATTTAAATTTATCTTTTTTTGCCTTCTCTTGCATTTTGGCAAATGATTCTTCGGCATATGCTAAAGTATCCATAGAATTGACTGCTAACACAGCTACTCCTAACTTTTTGTATTTATCATTCATTTGATTTAATCGTTGGGAATAGAACTTAGCCATCGGACATTTGTTAGATAAAAAAACCACTACAAATCCTTGTGTTTTATTGTAATCAGAAATAGAAACCCATTTATTAGTTGTAGCACTTTTTAATTTAAAATTCGAAATTCCTTTTTCTTTAATTAAGCTATCATAGCTTGAAAAAAGAAACAAGAAAAATAAAGAGCATAAATAAACTACACTTCTATTCATAATTATTTTTTAATGAATTTTTTAGTTGTGACACTTTTGGTTTGCTTGTCCATCATCTGAAATGTGTAAACACCAGATGCTAATGACGAAATATCAATACCATTTTGCCATTCGGGTTGTGGTAACATCATTACAATACGACCTTCAATAGTAGCAATGGTAACATAATAGATGTCTGTTGAAGCATCTTGTAAATTAACAAACAATTTATCATTAGATGGATTTGGATACAAACTAAATTCAGTACTTTGTACATTTTGATTATTTGCTAAAGCTGTAGTTACGATAAATTGTCCCATCATTCCACCATCTTCATGTCCAGCAAAATGACAATGATACATATAGGGATGATTCACATCCGCATCGGCAAAATCATCAAATTTTCCAATAAAGGTCACCGATTCGTTTCGTGGTAAATAAAAGGTGTCTTTCCAGCCACTTTCATGAGTACCTACTTGAGTTGTTACTCCGTTTCGAGCCACAATTTTAAATTCAATATCATGCAAATGAAATGAATGTCCGAAGATATTGTTATTAGTTACAGTCCATTTTTCTGTGTCGTTTAAATTAACTGTTTTGTTAATTGTAGTTAGCGCAAATGGAGTATTATCAAACGAAAAAGGTATTGCAGCTTGCCCTCCAGTTACTGCCATTGTTCTCGTAACATTTACTGGAGTAGTAGCTGTCCAATAAGTGTTGTTTTCTAAAGTTGAAGGATAAGAAGTTATTGGAGTAGTTACTGTAGTTGTTGCGCCTATATTGATATGCAAAACAGTAAAATCTAAATTGTTTAATAAACTACCAAACTGGCCAGTTGTATTTGGTTCACCTCCAGGGAACCCAAGTGTCTGACCAGAATTATATGCTTTTAAATCAATTGAAGAGCCAACAATATCAGTTGTTCCATTATTCAAATTAACCAAAATTTCTATTCTTTCACCAACCATTAATTTTACTCTAGTAACAGGAACAGGTGCATTTAATAATCCGCCGTCATTAGCAATAATATAAAAAGTTCTATTATCACTAAATCCTAAATTATAACCTCTTTCAATTTCGGCATTTAAAATTCGCATTCTAACATATTGTTTTGGTAACGTATATTGAGCATTTGGTGTTCCGTTAGATAACATATAGTCTCCGTATACACGATTTGAAGCAGGAGGAGATACAAAAGTATTTGTAGTTGCATTATAACTTCTGCTAGTTAATGCTAACACAATATCATCAACACCATAAGTTCTTGGCAATGCTAAAGCAGATTCTATCGGGTCTTTAACGATAATAAAACCACCAACTCCTTTGGTCATCTGGGCATGAGTTGTTTCATGCAAATGGGGATGATACCATAATGTTGAAGCTTGATTCATAACTGTCCAATAGGGTTGCCAAAGCGTTCCTGCTGGAATTACTTGATGAGGACCACCATCCATAACTGCTGGTAAATGCATTCCGTGCCAATGGACTGTTGTAGATTCATTCAAGTTATTAGTAACATTCATATGTACCAAATCTCCTTTATTAATAAATAGAGTTGGTCCCCAAAATGTTTCATTATTAATTGACCCAGTAATAGTTTGATTACCTGAAACTAATTGTTTGGTTGATTCATGAATATTCAAATTAAATGTTGTTCCAGACAAAGCTTGAGGCATTGTCATAGTTGTGTATTGCGCTTTTGATAGCGTTGAATAAAAAACTAGGATTGAAATTAATAAGGTCTTTTTCATATTGTAACGTTGGTTTAATTTAATAGATGACTATTTTGTTAGACGACACTCTTTTTTATTTCTTGCGCAATTATTTTAATAATTTTTTAGTACTAAAAGTAGTAATCCTTTTTAGATTACTAAAAAAAAGTAAGGTTTAATTAGGCTTATTATTTTCTATAGGATAGGCAAACTTAGGATTAGACAAAAATTGTGTATCAGTTAATGTTGTTAAAAACAAGACTAAATCTACTCTCTCATTAGCTGTAAGATTCATAGGATTTACTAATTGCTTTGACAAATTTTTATTATTCACTAATGTATTGTAATGTTTAACAACTTCTGTCAAAGTTTTAAATCGTCCATCGTGCATATATGGAAATGTGAATTGTGAATTGCGTAGGGTCGGTACTCTAAATCTCAAAAAATCCTTCTTTTTATTGGTAATTTTCATTCTACCTATATCATTTAAAGTAGTGTCTATAGACAAACCGTTATTTTCAAATTGATCACTGGTAAAAAGTGGCTCTATATGACACGAAGCACAATTGGTTTTAAATAAATTATATCCTTTTTGCTCTCTTTCGGAAAATTCTTCTTCCTTTCGCATTACTTTATCATACTTAGAATTGGAAGTGGTAAGTAGCACCAAATACTGTGATAAAGCTTTTAGTGTGAGTTGTCCCGTAATTTTTTTAGTACCAAAAGTTTTTTCGAACAATAATTGATATTTTTCTTGTTTTTGAAGTTTCGTTACTACATTTTCTAATGTTTCATCCATTTCTACTGCGCTTGATATTGGAGCAAGTGGCTGTACATCCAAATGGTTAACGCCACCATCCCACATAAAAGTTTTCGACCATGCTAAATTCATCAGTGCCAATGTGTTTCGGGTGCCGATTTTTCCTTCTATTCCGTGACTTAAATCGTGATCGACATGTGTAAATCCGGTTGCTTGTAAATGACAACTCGCACACGAAATCGTATTGTCACGCGATAAAATCGGATCGTAAAACAAACGACGTCCCAATTGAAATCCTTCTTCGGTAAGTGGATTAGCTGCAAAATCGTAATTTGGTTTTGGCCAACCTTTCGGAAGATCAAAATAAATAGGTGTAGTTTCCTTTTTAGCAAACGCCAAAGAAATCAAAATGAGGATTCCGAATACTATTTTCCAATTGAACTTCATTCTGTTTTAAACATGTTTACACTATAATCGGCCAGTTGCATTGCTTTTTTACTTGGAATCATTATCGAATTCGTTTCAGAAAGATACAACTTTGAAAAAATTTCAGCTACATCAACAGTTAGATCTAAACTTTGAGATATTGGATATAAATCGACTTTTCTAATAGCGTAAAAAGGTTGCATATAACCTCCAATATGGAACTGAAATTCATTTTTTCGCGTTTTACAACTCGCACTTTTACCTTCCATTTTCATATTAATATAACCACTTTGCCAAGCCCAGTACATTCCTTTTGTTGGGTCTAAATCGCCAGCTAAAGCTCCCGATACACTAGTTGTGCTATCAATTCCAATATTAAAAACTATTCTTGTAACCACTTTTCCGTTTTGTTTGCAAAGCGGCAAACGTAAGGATTTGGGATTTTCAATATCGATTAAACTATACTTTTCATTTTTAGTAAAAACGGAGTTGTCACTAAACGTAATTTGCAAATCCGAAATATAAAATTTAAACTGACTGACTTGTACTGAATCTTTGTTTTCCGAAAGGTACTTTTTGTTCAACTTCAATGGAGTTGATCCAAAGGTTGGGAGTAGTTTTATAACTAAAGAATCCTTTTCTTTTTGAGCAGTAATGCTTTGAAAGAAAAGGAAACAAACTATAAAACAAAAATACTTTCTAATCATTTCTATGAGGTGGTGGTTTTGAAAACAATCGCGACAATTCTTCGGTTAATGTTGTAAAATCTTCCAATTGTTCTTTTTTACACATTTTTTTTATGTCTTGAAAATGTTTGAAATGAACCGATTCTATTTCTTTTTGATACGAAGCTAAATCATTTATTAAACTGTCTTTTGATTTTTCATTAACTGGATTTTCATTCAGATGTAAATACAATTCATTTTTAGCCTCTCGAATTTTCTCTTCTATTTCAGTTATGTGACTGCGATGCCATTGGATAAGTTGATCGTATTCCTTTATCTGAGTCGCATCAAAATGCAACTTTTCGATAATGATTTCTCTTGGTTTTGATCTTCCTTCTGGAACTTGTCCGTGTGGAGGATGATGTTCTTTTGGACCTGATAACAGTAAAAATCCTAATGTGCCTAAATTTAATAAAAATAGCACAATAATTCCAAACGTTAATAGTTTTGTTTTTTCCATAATCATTAATACAATTGATTATTTTTATTTATTGAAGCTGACAAAGTGATGGTTGTAGCATCTTTTGTAGTTGCTTTGGTTTTCATAATTACACTAACATTGATTGTTAACAATACTACAATTGAAGCAGCGACAAGCCATAATGTTCTAGTAGAAACGGTAGTCTTCGATTGAATTCTCAATTCAATCCTGGAAAATAAATCAGCACTTGGAGCCACTTTGGCAATACCGTTAGTGCTGTTTAAAATAGTTTCGATATACTTTTCTCTTTCCATGATTGTTTAGACGATTGTTAATTTTATTTCTTGCGGTAATTGTCAAATTTTATATTTAATTTTTCTTTTAAGGTTGATTTTGCTCTAAATACAAGTGATTCTACTGATGAAATACTTACTTCCATAATAGTTGCTATTTCAGGATTACTCATTCCTTCAACCTTAGACAATAGAAATGCTGTTTTCTGGTTTTCATTTAATTGGTTGATGACTCCAAATAATATTTCAGCATCTTCTTTATTTTCCATTAAAATTCCAGGATGTTCAAAATCGGTAGCTTTTTGCAACTCGAATTCCGAATTGGATTTAGTTCCGAAAATAAAAAAGCGTTTTTTGCTGTTTTTATGTTTGATGAAATCCAAACATTTATTAATAGTAATTCGGTAAATCCAGGTTTTTAAGGTTGAATTATTTTGGAATTTATCTAACGATTGATGCAATTGAACAAACACATCTTGTGTAATTTCTTCGGCATCTTCTATATTTTGCAAGTAATTCAACGCAACATTATACACCAATATTTTGTATTGATTGTATAGATTTTCAAAATCGGTTGCATTAAATTCGATCACTGTAAAAAGGAAAAATTAGTTACTAAAAATCCAAAAGTACTTTATTATTTTAATTCGATATATATTTTTTTATGAATATCAAAATAGTGCTATATTTGGCTTTTAAAAACTATAAACTATCTAACTAATAAATATATGAAATTACTTGAAGGAAAAGTAGCTATTATTACCGGCGCTAGTCGTGGAATTGGTAGTGGAATTGCCAAAGTATTTGCTCAACACGGTGCTAATGTAGCATTCACCTATAGTTCATCAGTAGAATCAGCTTTGGTTTTAGAAAATGAATTAAGTGCTATGGGCGTTAAAGCGAAAGGATATAAATCGAATGCAGCCGATTTTAATGAAGCACAAAAATTAGTCGATGATGTGATTGCCGAATTTGGCAACTTAGATATTTTAATCAATAATGCCGGTATAACAAAAGATAATTTATTAATGCGTATGTCGGAAGAAGATTTTGATAAAGTAATTGAAATCAACTTAAAATCGGTTTTTAATATGACCAAAGCAGTTCAGCGAATTATGTTGAAAAATCGCGCGGGTTCTATCATAAATATGAGTAGTGTAGTAGGAGTGAAGGGCAATGCCGGACAAGCAAATTATGCAGCATCCAAAGCGGGAATGATTGGTTTTACCAAATCGATTGCTTTAGAATTAGGTTCACGAAACATACGTTGCAACGCTATTGCACCCGGATTTATAGAAACCGAAATGACTGCCAAATTAAACGAAGATGTGGTACAGGGTTGGAGAGATTCTATTCCGTTAAAACGCGGCGGAACTCCAGAAGACGTTGCTAATGCTTGTCTTTTCTTAGCTTCTGATTTAAGTGCTTATGTTACCGGACAAGTTTTAAATGTGGACGGAGGAATGCTTACTTAATAAAGTTTGCAGTGCTCAGTGTTCAGTGTTCAGTTTTAAAACTGCTAACTGAACACTGAGCACTGAACACTAAAATAATATGAATAAAACCACAATTCTTCTTCTTATACTATCAGTTGTAATTGCTGCTGGTTTATCCTATTTTCAATACTACTTTAAAGCGAAAAGCAAATCCAAACTAATTAAGTTATTAGCCTTTTTGCGGTTTTTAGCGATATTCGGAATATTGGTTTTGCTCATCAATCCGATCATTTCAAAAAAAACGTTTGACACCATCAAAACGCCATTGGTAATTGCAGTCGATAATTCCAATTCGATTGCCGATTTAAAAGCAGCTGCTGTAACAAAAGAAATGTTTGAAAAAATCAGTTCCAATGCTGATTTAAAGGAGAAATTTGATGTTCAAACTTATCGCTTTGATAGTGAATTTCAAGCGATAGATGCTACTGATGAAATCGATTTCAAAGGAAAACAAACCAATATTGATGAAGTAGCTAAAAATGTAAAAAGCATCAATAAAAATTTAAAATTTCCTACAGTTTTGATATCCGATGGAAACCAAACTTCGGGGGAAGATTATGTTTTTGGATTTGATGCCAACAATAAAGTATACCCTTTAATTGTTGGGGATACCACTACATATCGCGACTTAAAAGTCAATCAAGTAAACGTTAATAAATATGCTTTTCACAAAAATAAATTTCCTGCCGAAGTATTTCTTCAGTATGCAGGAACTAAAAGTGTTAACGCTACATTCAGCATTTCCCAAGGAAGTGCTGTGATTTCAAAACAAAATATCGTTTTTTCACCATCTAAAAAAGCTCAAGTAGTTTCCGTATTATTGCCAGCCGATAAAGTAGGATTGCAATTTTTTACTGCGAAAATTTCATCTTCTGAAATTGAAAAAAACACCTATAATAATTCCAAGAAATTTGCTGTTGAAATCATTGACCAAAAGACAGAAATAGCAATTATCTCTTCTATAAATCATCCCGATTTAGGAGCGTTAAAAAGAAGTATAGAAACTAATGCTGCACGAAAAGTAACTATCGTCAATCCTAAGAATGTCAAAGAGTTAAATATATATAATGTATTAATTTTATATCAGCCAAATTTTGAATTCAAGGCGGTTTTTGATGCCAATAATAATTTAAAAACAAACACATGGATAATCACAGGGAACGATACAGATTTTAACTTTTTAAATCAAAATCAATCGGCTGTATCCTTCCGAATGTCAGGACAAAAAGAAGATTATTTACCGAATTATAATGCTGATTTTAATCTTTTTGCATTAGACAATATTGGATTTGATAACTATCCGCCATTAGAAAATCCGTTCGGGACAATTTCAGTCAACGAAAACTTATCGGTATTACTTTCTTCCCGAATTCGAAATGTGGAAACCAATGCGCCGTTGCTTGCCTTTGCTGATGAAAAAGGAATTAGAAGCGCCTTTTTGTTTGGTGAAAATAGTTGGAAATGGCGTGCTAAATGTTATTTAGATAAAAGGACATTTGAAGATTATGATATTTTCATCGATAAAACCATACAATATTTAGCTTCTAACGATTCGAAAAAATCATTGATAGTAAATCACGAACGTTATTACAATTCGGGTGACGAATTAGAAATTACTGCACAATACTTCAATAAAAATTACGAATTGGATGAAAAAGCACGGTTAACAATTGCGGTTACTAATACCAAAACTAAGCAAGTTAAGAAATACGACTTATTAAGAACTTCCAATGCTTTTAAAGTCAATTTAGATGGTTTAGAAGCTGGACAATATTCCTTTACAGTCAAAGAATTGAATTCGAATGCCAGTTATTCTAACGGATTTGAAATATTAGATTTTGATATTGAAAAGCAATTCGTCAATCCAGATGTGGCGAAACTAAAACAATTGGCCAATCAAACTAAAGGAACAGCTTACGTTCCAAATCAAATAGAAGAGTTGATAAAAGTGCTTTTAGACAATACCGATTATAAAGCGATTGAGAAAGCAATTGTGAAGAAAACGCCTGTTATTGATTGGATTTGGTTGTTGATTTTAATAGTCATGGCGTTAGCAGCAGAATGGTTCATTAGAAAATACAACGGTTTATTGTAGTGGTTTTCTTTTGTTGATTTGGATGGTTTCATACACTACAAATCCAAGAAGCATGGTAACCAGAATTAACGAAGCGCCTTTTGTTCCGTAATCCAATCCTCCTTTTTCGGTAGTTTTTGTCAGCAAATCGCCAAAAGTTGCACCAAATGGTCGCGTTAATACGAAGGCAATCCAAAACAAAAAGACACCAGAAATTTTTGTGAAGTAGTGCAGTAGAATTATAATTAATAAAATAATTCCAATTAACACAGCGCTTCCAAAAAATCCCAAGCCCGAATCATCTGCTAAATAATCACCAAAAGCTGTACCTAAAGTGTTCGAGAATAAAATCGCCATCCAATAAAATACTTCGACTCTTTTCGACATTATATTTTCTACCGACAAGGATTTTTCAGTGATTTTCCATATCGTTAGAATCAAAATTAGAATGGATATTAAGAACAAACTTCCCATACCGTAACCCACTCCAAGCGTTCTGTCCATATAATCCGACATGGTAGTTCCTGATGTGCTGGTAGCCAATATCACCAACCAAAACACCATCGGCACATATTTTTTTAATGAAAGTTGTACGACCAAAAAGACTAAGAAAACGCCAAATAAAATAATCGAGGAAATTGTATATCCAATTTTCAAGGTCATTGAAAACAAATCTCCTGCGGTTTCGCCAAGTGTAGTTGCAATTATTTTAGTAATCCAAAAGAGGACTGTTAATTCAGGGATTTTTTTCAATTCAATTTAGCATTTAACGGTTTTCTTTTTCTTCCCAAGCGAACCTCTTTGTTTTATCTTTTCGATATAGTAGGGTGAGAAAGGTGTTTTACAAGCGGTTCCGCCCATGTCGACATATACGACTCCAATTTTCTTTCCTGTTTCGATTGCTAAATCGGTAAGTTCAGGAAAATAACCACCAACAGCTATTACAAAACTATTCATAGCTTGCTTGACTCTATTTTTGGCGCTGTGGATTTCGACATCTATTTTTTCTAATAGACTAATTATTTCTTCTTTGTTGAGTTTTTCATCAGGTGTAAGCGCTAGTAAATTGGAGTAGGTAGCCCATCCGGCAGCGGCAATACTTTCTTCATCCGATTGCATCCATTCGAGGGCGAGTTCGTGTCCGTAATTTCCTTCGGCAGCCACACACGGAACGGTATATTCGCTAATCATATACCAGTACGCATTCTTGACCCAATGATGCAAATCTTCCTTTGTCATTTTGGTATCATCAGCAATCAATCCAGCTAAATACATAGCGTCGGAAATACCCGTATCATATAACTCCAACGAAAGTTCATAATTCTTTTTGATTTTTTTCTGAATGATTTTTAAGTCGGATACTTTTACGCCATAGAGTGGCTCTTTCGCACCATGATTTAAGTGCACTTTTTTGATTGATTCGGTGCCATACGATTTCAGTTCTTCGAGAATTTCTTTAGCAGTCATACGATTTACTTTTGATATTTCTTATCCTTCAATACTTTTGAAGCCATTTGATAATACGAAACTGTTTCCTTAATTAAATCGGTTCGTTGGTTCTCTAACAGTTTTTGGTCGTAGTAGATTTGGAATTCAGGAGCAATTGCAGGATCTGATTTTAAGGTCAATTGGAATTGTTTGGCTTTTCGAACCGGTGAAATAATTGTCAACACGTTTTCTTTTATAAATCCTAAATCTTGGTAGGTAGCAATAAATGCTCTTGGTTTGTAATCGGATTTCATCACATCCTGACCGTAGAATTTACTTTGATAATTAAAATGCAGCAATCCAAAAAGGGTTGGCATTACATCAATTTGCGAAACCATAGTTGAATAATTGGACGGTTTTACAAAACCGGGTGCATAGATCATGGCCGGAATGCGGTATTTATCAACCGGCAATTCGGTTTTACCAGAGCTCGACGCACAATGATCCGCCAAAATCACAAACACAGTGTTCTTAAACCAAGGTTGTTTTTGAGCCATAGCAAAGAACTTACGCAACGCATAATCGGTGTATTTTACGCCTCCTTCACGGGATTTCGAATGGGCGTCAATATCAATTTTACCATCAGGATAAGTAAACGGTCGGTGATTGCTCACAGTCATCCAATGGTTGAAAAAGGGCTTACCAGCTTTAGCTTCAGCATTCATGACTTTTATTGCTTTGTTTGCCATGTCTTCATCGCAAACTCCCCAAACATTTGAAAAAGTAATTTCTTCAGGAGTAAATGTTTTTTTGTCTACAATGTCATACCCATTTCCGGAGAAGAAATCGCCCATATTGTCAAAAAAAGCATCGCCTCCGTACATGAATTTTACTTGATACCCTTTTTGTTTGAAGATGTTTCCAGTAGAGAATTTATTTTTATTGTCTTTTCGTTTCACCACACTTTCACCAGCAGTAGGAGGTAAGCACAACGTAACGGCTTCGAGACCTCTAACCGTTCTGTTTCCTACCGCATAAAGATTGGAAAACTGTAAACTCTGTTTGGCTAACCCATCTAAAAAAGGAGTGATTTTTTGTTTATCACCATATTCTTCCATGAATTCAGCGCTGTAACTTTCAATAGTAATTAGCACTACATTTTTAAGTGTTTCTGTGCTATCGCCTTTTATTTGTCGCAAAGTACTACCATTTGAAATTCCAGTTATTTGTTTTTGAAGTAACACAAATGCTTCGTCATTCGGAATGGTTTTATAGAATTTTTCGTAGTCGAGTTCACTGTTCATAAACGCCAAATAAAAGCGGTACAAACCATTGGCTTGTAATTCGTTGGTAAAAACGTTTTGTGCGTTTTCCTGCTTGGCTAAAAACGGAATCGCAAAAAGTGAAATAGCAAATAAAACACAATACAGTATGAAACTTTTTATCTTATCGGCAAACGAAGGCAGTTTGTTTAAAAATGGTTGCGTTTTCCTAATAATACTATAAGTACAAATCACAGCAAGCAATCCAACACCAATAAACAAAGGGACAACAGGATACGATTCCATTATATTGCCAATTACGGTATTGGTATACACTAAATAATCAACAGCTATGAAGTTGTACTTTACCCCGAATTCATTCCAAAAAAAGTACTCGCTCACCGCATTCTGAATGATGACCAAAACGAAAATGAAAATCGCAATCGAGTATAAAACCAAACGGATTTGTCTGCGCCATTTGGGTAAAAATAAAAGCAATCCAAATACTATTGTTTTTAATGCGATAAAGCTAATTCCGATTTCCGGCAAAGAGCCACCGTATTCGTTAAGAATCGTATTAAAAAAGGAAACATAAATGAGTAGTGAAAGTAACAGTCCGAAAATAATATAACCCCATGGTTTTTCATATTTGGAATTGGATAAAAAAAGTGTGTATACCCATAGTAAAGCACTTGCGACTATAAAAACAAAGTAATCGGAAATCACTCCAAAAGCAAAAATTTTTAAAATTTCATACCATTTAAAAGCTGCTTGCGTAATAGGATGGAAGAGCAAAACGATTCGCAATACAACACTTAAAATAAGATATAAAGAAAGTAAATTATAAAACGGAGCGTTTTTTTTAAAGAATTGCATAGTAGATTGTTTACACAAAAATAAACTAAAATTTCGATTTATTTTTAAACGGCAAATAAAGTTTAATTGCTAATTTTGATAAAATTATAATTCATAGACGTAGCTAAATTAAAATCTCAATTACAAGTAGAAGATATGCCAAATATAGGTAAACATATTATTCATGTACATGAAGGAATGGCCGAAAAGCTAGCTATCGTTATGTAACTACAGAAACCGATGAAAATGAGGATGATTAGTCATCCTTTTTAACCCAATTTTACAAAGCTACTTTTTCTAACAATAATACTTGACTTTTCAACCGTTCGATGAGCATGTTCATCATCCTTTTGTTTAGATTGGATGAATTGGTAATATATTCTTCATACTCATCCGAAGTAAATAAAGCGATTACCATTCCTTTTAAAGAATTTCTGAATTTGATGTCGCGTTGAATGGTGTTTTCGATGTAAGCTAATTTTTTTTCTGGAGCTAATTGGAAAAAAGTATTCTTTTGCTTTACGGCATAATTAATAAATACCACTACAAACAAATCATTCTGAAGTTTTAAAATGGGGCGAAGTGTTTTATTCTGAAACAATTCTTCTGACGAAGATTGACTATTTACCATTCCAATAGTTTCTCCACGCAGTTCGAGTAAAGCAATGTCTCTTGAGTTCATTTTTTTTCTTTTAAAGTTAAAAAAAAACCTCTGTTAAAAAACAGAGGTTTGATTTAAGTTATTAAGAACGATTTGTTAATTATTCTAGTTTGACAGAAACACGTCTTGATAAGTCGTAACCAAGTTCAGAACTAATAAATTCATTAGTTTCACCTTTACCAACAATTTTGATTCTGCTCATATCAATACCGGCACCTTTAAGAATGTCTGACAAGTTTTTAACCCTTCTTTGGCTTAAGTCTGTATTATAAGCCGAAGTTCCTCTTTCATCAGCAAATCCCATTAAGGTTATTTTGGCATCCGGATAATTTTTCAGGAATTTTATGATATAAAATACATTGTTTACAGAACCACTGTTAGGAACATCTTTATCAAGATCGTAGAATACATTTATATATCCTTTTTGGATTAACAATAAAATAGCATCTTCCTTACTCATTACATCAGAAGTAATACCGTTCATACCATCTTTACCTTTTTCAAGTTCATCAGCAACACCATTTTTATTGATGTCTAACATTCTTCCTCTTGCATCAACTGCAACTCCTGCAACTGAATTGTTTTCTTGATCAATATAATCTGGAACACCATCTTTATCAGTATCCAGCAATTGATTTTCTATACCACTAACTCTTTTTTCAAGTTCTTTAATTTTTTTATCTTCTTCTTTTGGCAATACATACCAATCACCATGCATGGTATTTTTATCCCATGAATAGCTCAATCCTATATTTAAATTAGCTGTTTTTCCTGATAAGTTTTCTTGATCATCAGCATACGAACCATCCCAATTAAAATGTTGTCTGTAATTAAATACGGTTGTAACATCCAGCTGAACCGCCAAACGCTTAGTAATTCTGTACTCTGGTGTAACACCAAATATTATTCCACCGTTGTATTCTGTTTGATTGTAATTTTGATTTACAAGTTCTCCGTTTTCCCAGTAGTTTTCTGTTTTAGAAGTCATGGAAACGATTTGAATTCCACCATGAACTAACATACTAAAACGATTCAGTTGTTTGTTTACATTAAACAACTTGGCTAAGTTAGCTACACCTTGTATTTGTACGTTTATTTGCACTAGTTTAAAGGGTTTACTTGCAAGACCGGATGTTGGACTTTCATTGTTGAAATTTCTAAATCGATCGTAACCTAAACTTCCTTTAACACTAAAAACTTCTCCCATTAAATACCTTGCGCCGAGTGAAAAACTATTCGGTTCCCACTGACCAAAAAAACTATTTGCTTTACTTGAGAAATACCCTTCTGAGTAGGGCTTAACACCTTTAATATTTCCAACAGAAGCTTCTATTATCCAATTACTATTTCTTTCTCCCGTATACATTGAATCTTTTTCTTTATCTTGTGCAAAAGATGTAAAAGAACCGATAAATAGCAACAATATTAAAGTACTTTTTTTCATAACAAAATTTTAGGTTAAAGTAGGTTTGATTGCAAAATTAAACTAAATATAGTAGATTAACAATTTTTTAGGAAAAAAAACCTTGACTAAGTTGGATAAAATTAGAAATAAATAAATCAGTTTCTAGTAAAAACATTGGAAAAGAATTAATTTTGTAAAAAACAACAAATGAGATTTCATACCAGAAAATGGGTAAAACCCGAAGATTTAAATCCGAACAGCACTTTATTTGGCGGACGATTATTGGCATGGATAGATGAAGAAATTGCGTTGTATGCCATCATTCAATTGGAGAGTCCCCGAATTGTGACCAAACACATGTCGGAAATTAATTTCAGAAGTTCTGCACGACAAGGCGATATTGTTGAAATCGGAATTGATGTAATAAAATTTGGTAACTCATCGTTAACCTTAAAATGCGAAGTACGTAATATGATGACCAAAGAAACGATAATAACCATTGATACTATAACCATGGTAAGTGTTGGCTTGGACGGGAAACCACAAGCGCATGGAAAAACCAAAATTGAATACGTTGAAGACCGTTTGAAGAATTAATCTATTCTACTTCCGTTTATTTCGGATGGCATTTCATAAATTTCCAAATCAAAATACACAATCGATGCAATAATGTGGTCGAAAATATCAGCCATTATATATTCGTATTGCTCAAAACTTTGGTCTTTCGAAAACGCATAAATCTCTAACGGAATGCCTTGTGAAGTTGGTTGTAACTGACGACAAAGCAAAATCATGTTTTGGTTAAGTCCAGGATAATACTCAAGATATTGGGTAATGTATTTTCTAAACAATCCGAAATTGGTCATATTTCTTCCATTGATAGACAACGATTTATCTACATTATACACTGAGTTGTATTTGTCGATTTCAGCTTGTCGTTCTTCAATAAACTTAGTAACCAATTGAATTTTCTTCATGTCTTGCAAATCGGCTTCGGTTAAAAAACGAATACTTTTTGCTTTGACCAGTATATGTCTTTTGATACGTCTTCCCTCAGAATCGAGCATGCCACGCCAATTTCGAAAAGAATCAGAAATCAAACTGTAGGTCGGAATCGTGGTTGTCGTATTATCAAAATTTCTAACTTTTACTGTTGCCAAATTGATTTCGATTACATCACCATCGGCACCAAATTTATCGAAAGTAATCCAATCACCAATTCGAACCATATCGTTTAGAGAGACTTGTACACTGGCTACAAATCCCAAAATGGTATCTCTAAAAATTAAGAGTATTATTGCAGATATGGCTCCTAAAGCTCCTAAAATGGTAGTTCTTCCAACATCAAATATTTCATAGATAATGACTGCAATTCCGAATAACCACAACACAATCATAATTACCTGTACATAACTATCTATGGGTTTATCGCTGTATTTTTCCTTTTGTTTTAAATAATCGCGAATCGATTTTAGAATACTTCGGATGATCCATAACGATAAAATGACGATGTAAATACCCACAATCTTTCCAAAAATCGCTTCCCATTTTATAAAGTCCTTTAATATTATTGGAACCGATTTGTAGATAAAAAGAAACGGAATCAGATACGCAATGTATTTCGCCGTTTTGTTATCGACTAATAAATCGTCAAATTTTGTCTTTGTTTTTTTAGCAACAATTGACATAACCGTAACTAATACAATTCGAAATACAAAGTAGATGACATAAGCTGCTATAGATAATAAAACTAAATTCAACAACAAGCTTAAATACAGTGCGATAGTAGTATTAAATCCGCAATTGAGAAGTAAAGGATAACACCAACAAAATAATTTATCAACTAAATTATGCATTTTTTATGTATTTTTTTTCGATATAAAAAGTCGCAAATGGTAATAATGAAGCTACCAAAACAATGGCAAAATCTTTTAAATTCCAATTTTGTTTCGACTTTATCATAAAAGCAAAATAAATGTAGGAAATAAATAATAATCCGTGCGTCATTCCTACAGGAAAAAGCAAGGTTTTATACAAAACCATATTATTCGGCTTAATAAACAACATGTTGGCAAACAAAACTAAATAGGATATGCCTTCTGAAATGGCGATGAATTTGAAAATCTTTGTCATGGTACAATTTTGAATGCAAAATTAGTCAATAACATTTATTTTAAACCTACAAAGTGGTTACTTTTGTAACTATTTTTGATTCTAATGAGCAAACGCGATTTAAAAAAATACCTGTCCGAATTAAATAAAACACAACTTGAAGAGCAAGTCATTGAATTGTATGACAAATTCAAGGATGTAAAAGTCTACTACGATTTTGTTTTTAATCCCAAAGAAAACAATTTGGTTAAAGAAGCCAAACTCAAAATTGCTAACGAGTATTTTCCGATTCGTGGTAAAAGACCAAAAATGCGGCGTTCAGTAGCTCAAAAATTTATTAAACATTTTATTACACTTGGTGTGGATGCTTTCATTATTGCCGATGTTATGCTGTATACCATAGAAATTGCGCAATCGCTTTCAGCAGAAAAAGAAATCAAACAAGATGCTTTTTATAAAAGTATGCTCAATTCTTTTCAGCAAGCCAGTAGTTTTTTAATAGAAAAAGGCATTTTGTACGAATTCAAAAGTAGAGTAGTGGCCATTCAACAAGCAACTGAAAAACAAAGATGGAGCAATCACTATGAATTTAATGCCATTATTGAACGGTTTGATTATTAAATTTCATTTAATTAAAAATAATAGTGGTCAAACTCTTTTTTAGGTGTATTTTTGCAAAATTGTAAAAATCGCCATGTCCCACAAAGATTCGTTAATAGAAATTGAAGAAAAAAAGGAGCTCTATAGTTACCAAATTGGTGATATAGACCGCATTTTTGAGCGATTGGATAATGCGCCGAGCAATTACCATTTACTATATCAATTGCCAACTGGTGGCGGAAAAACAGTTATTTTTTCAGAAATCACCCGACGTTATTTAGAACAACACAATAAAAAAGTAGTGGTTTTAACGCATCGCATCGAATTATGCAAGCAGACTTCCAAGATGCTGAAAGGATTCGATGTCAAAAACAAAGTCATCAATAGTGTCATAAAAGAATTGCCAGATCAAGACGAATACAGCTGTTTTGTGGCGATGGTGGAAACGTTAAAAAACCGTTTGAACGATGAGAAACTTCAAATCGAAAACGTTGGTTTAGTGATTATCGATGAAGCACATTACAATTCCTTCCGGAAATTATTAGGTGCTTTTAAAAATGCGTTTATTTTAGGAGTTACAGCAACACCATTGAGTTCAAATATTAAATTACCGATGTATGAAAATTACAGCGAATTAATTGTCGGAGATACCATTCAAAACCTTATCGATAAAGGATTTTTAGCAAAAGCAACGACCTATAGTTATGATGTTGGATTGACGTCTTTAAAAGTCGGAATTAACGGCGATTATACCGTAAAATCATCCGATGATTTGTACAGTAATATGGTTATGCAGGAAAAATTAGTCCATGCATATACCGAAAAAGCACTAGGTAAAAAGACGCTAATTTTCAATAACGGAATTCATACGTCACTATATGTCTACGAAACCTTTAGAGCTGCCGGATATGCAATTCGTCATTTAGATAATACTACATCGGCGGAAGACAGAAAAGACATTTTACATTGGTTTAAAAAAGCACCTGATGCGATATTGACTTCAGTGGGAATCTTAACCACGGGATTTGACGAACCAACTGTCGAAACCATCATCTTAAACCGCGCTACAAAATCGATCACTTTGTATTTTCAGATGATTGGACGTGGCTCTAGAAAATTACCGCATAAAAAAGAATTTGCCGTTATCGATTTAGGGAATAATGCCTTGCGATTTGGATTGTGGAACGACCCAATCGATTGGCAGCATATTTTTAAATCGCCCGAATATTATTTAGAAAGTCTAAGAGATGATGCCGATATTGAAAGTAATTTCAAATATGTAATGCCAGAAGAACTTCGCAAGAAATTTGCGAAATCGACTGATATTTCAATGGACGTAAATGAAGAATTTAAATTTACAGTCAAAAACAACTTAAAAGCAAAGACCATTTTAGAAAAATCGTTAGAGCAGCATGCTACTATGTGTGTGTTAAATACTATAGATTTGTTGAGTGCCCGTCGATTATCCAAAGAACTGAATGACGATATCGAATACCGAATCAAACAATATTGCATTTGTTTAGGGAACGTTACCAAAAATTACAGAAGCTGGTTAGCCGAAGATTACATGCAAAAACTAACAATCGCTATCGGAAGAATATACCGCTTGCAAATTATGGAAGAGCTTTAAGGAGCAGAGTTAGCCATGTAAATTTGCATTTTCCCTTTGTGAAGCGCTACCGAATACTTACCATTTAATTTTGAAGTTCTAAATTTCGTAAACACATTGTTAATATTATAAATACGCTCTACAACTTCGCCCGCTTTTGGTTCTACAGAAGTAATGGTAATCACATTTTCATTATCAATAGTTAACGAATACGTTTTATCATCATAAATTAATTTATATCCATCTTTAATTGCTTCACATGTAGAGGATAATTTCAAACTTGGATATGCTTCTTTAGCTTTGTTTAAATATTCCAACACTGCGTTTGGTGTTGGTGTTTGACAGAAAGACACTATTGGGAAAAGAAGTAGAAAATAAGCTAGTTTCATAATTTGTATTTTTAGTTAGTTGACAGGGCGAATATAATTGTTATTTTCATAATATAAAAGTTATTTTAGTGAGGACGGAATAATTTAACTTATTAGATAGGATAGTACTTTTTTTGGAACAGACGATGAAATACAAGTACAGGTTTCCAATAAACCTATTTTACATAATATAAATTATAGTTCAAAATGTGACTATTTAATATTAATATTATGAAAAATAGAAAATAAATGAAAACAAAACAAAAATTAAACCTTTACGACCTCCAACTATATGTTTTAGATATGCATATAGTACCATTTGAATCAAGGGCTTTTCAGCGCAAATTTAGAAAATTTTTTAAATTCTCATTTGTATATGATAATTTATTCTATATGCGCTCTAAAATTACATTTAACTCAATGACTTTGTCCTATGTAGATAACCGCTTTAAGGTTATCAATTCTGCTTTCAAATCTGTAAATTTTGAATTTACCGCAAGTTCCTCCAAAGAATTAATAAATAAACTAATAAAACACGATTTAATATAATGGAACAATCAATATTTATATATCTGTCTTTTAGTCTTATTATTTCAATTATAATATTGCTATATATCATTTTTAAACTTTCTGTAGAAAACTCCCATTTAAACAAAGAAATTAAAGCATATGTACTTTTACTCCATAATACTAATATGTTGTTAGAAAGTCAAAAAAAGCTTACCAATTCTTGGTTTAAACGTGCTTTTGACAATTTGAAAACACTTCGCACCATTTCT
>JANNCY010000166.1:0-2056 GCA_031387085.1 Flavobacteriales bacterium
CAAAAATATTTACTAAACCAGAAGTTAAAGTCTCTATATTGGCTTTGACTTTTACCCAAATTAAACCTTTTTTTGGCAGATCTATGCGGTATTCATATTCCCAGCATTTTAAATTGAGTATTGCATCATTTAACGAAAGACTAAAACTTTCTTGGTCTTTTAAATGAATTCTTTCTTTGAGAACTATGCTTGGTTTTAATTTAATTTCTATTGCAGATAATTCATAAAAATCGAGTACCGATTCACTCAAATAATCGCAAGAAAAAATTCCTGTTGGATGTTTAGTGAATTGAAAAAATAAATCCTTATCATAAGAAACAATCTTATTTAAAAACTCTATTTCATCAGTATTTGGATTAAAATCTTTCATCAACTAATCTAAAAAGTATGGTACAAAGAAAATACAATTCAATCTAAAAATATTAAAATTTAGAAATATATTAACAAAACATCGCTTAAAAGCATATATCGTCGATGAAATTACTTTCTTGGGTGGAAATTATTAATAACTTTTGACAAATGTGATCTATCAAGATGGACATATATTTCGGTAGTTGTTATTGATTCGTGTCCCAACATTAATTGAATGGAGCGCAAATCGGCACCGTTTTCTAACAAATGAGTTGCAAAAGAATGTCGAAATGTGTGCGGACTGATGTTTTTTTGTAAATCAATTTTTACGGCTAAATCTTTTATAATTGTAAAAACCATAGCTCGTGTTAATTGTTTCCCTCTTCGGTTTAAAAAGAGCGTATCTTCATGTCCTTTTTGAATTGGCATATGAATTCTGACTTGATCTTTGTACAAGTTGATGAATTTTTGCGTGACTTCACTTATAGGAACAAAGCGTTGTTTATTTCCTTTTCCTGTGATTTTTATAAATCCTTCATCAAAAAACAAATCGGAAATTTTAAGTGTCACCAATTCGGATACACGTAATCCACAGCCATACAAGGTTTCTAACATAGCACGATTTCGTTCGCCTTCATTCGAAGACAAATCGATAGCCGCAATTAAATCGTCAATATTTTGAATGGATAAGGTATCGGGGAGTTTTCGTCCAATTTTTGGTGTTTCAATTAATTCCATCGGACTGTCTTTACGATAATCTTCAAAAATTAGATAGGAAAAAAAACTCTTTAACCCAGAGATAATTCGGGCTTGACTGCGCGCATTCAACTCTTTAGAAACAGCGTAAATAAATTGCTGAATCGTTTCTTCTGTGATTTTTATAGGAGAAACTTCAATAGCATTCACTTCTAAAAAAAGACACAATCGTTCGATATCAAAAGTATAATTATCGATGGTATTTTGCGATAATCCTCTTTCGATTTTTAAATACGATTGAAAGCTTTTTAAAAAGGAATTCCAGTTCATGTATACAAATGTAATGGGAAATAAAAGAATAAAAAAAACCATCCCGAATAAAGAATGGTTTATAGTAGTAGTATTTGTATTTTAGAATTTAAACGCAAGTCCACCCATTATATTCAAACCACTCATCGTTGTTTTCCCAGTTACATCTGCAGTTCCTGTTTGAGATCGCGTCGATTTTAAACTACTTGCCTCATAACTCAATTGTGCAATAATCCCAATGCTGTCGGAAAAATAATAATTTCCACCAGCAATTAAACCATAATTTAAACCCGAATACCTTGTTTGTGTATCTAAATTAGGCAAAAATAAATTACTTGTGTTATTGCCTTTATCTCGACCTGATGCATAACCAACTGTTGGGCCAACAAAAACGTTGACTTTATCCTTATTGAGTAAATAAAATCTTCCTGACAAACTTACTTTAATAAGATTCAAAGTGGGATCATTCAAATTGTTTGTGACGTCTTTCACTCTTAATTTGATAGTGTTCGACTCTAAACCAATTCCAACGCTAAAACTATCTTCAATGGCATACTGGAATTGCGCTCCGAAATTCGAGCCTGTAACGTTGTATTTATAACTTACTCCAGTTCCATCATCTTCAGTTTTTGCAGAACCTGTTAAAACTCCAGCCATGGCATTAGCATGCATGATTCCTTTTATGTTTGATTGTGCATTG
>JANNCY010000168.1:0-13635 GCA_031387085.1 Flavobacteriales bacterium
AAATGCAATTTTTTCGGGTTTAGTAACTTTCGTTTTTTCAATTGACTTTACTCCAGTTAGCGTATATCTATATTTTCCAACAGAAGTATTATTTTCTTCATCATCCCAATAGTTGCTTTTAATTGTGTTATTCATGTAGGAAGATTTTGTCCAATCAACGTATAATGGTTTATTTAATTTATTTTCAATTGAAAAATTCATTAACCCTTTATCGTTCCAAAAATTATAAATAATTTTTACACTATCATTTTCAAAAAAATACATATTGTCAATATTTTTCGTATTTATTGTTTTTGTTTCAAAAATTTGAACATAATTTCTGTTGCAACTATTTAAAGTAATAATAATGCTAATGATTAAAATAGCGTTTTTCATATGATTGTTTGTTTTTAAACGATTGTTGAATATCATTTTCGCCAACTTGCTTATATGTATGATAAAATCATATATATTAACCCAAAATAGGGTGGATTGGTATGACAATTAACATACTTTATTATGAATCAAATATACCTTTTTTTATCATAAATCATCAAAAGGACTTTTTATTTGTTGTAAACTTTTCGTACTTACATGTGTATAAATTTCGGTTGTCTTACTGCTATTGTGCCCCAAAAGTTCTTGTATATATCTTAAATCAGTACCGCTTTCTAGTAAATGTGTCGCATAACTATGACGCAACCAATGCAATGAAACGGGTTTTGTAATTCCTGCTTTCTGTAGTGCCAGTTTTAAAGCGCTTTGTAAACTCTGCTCTGAATATTGTGTTCCAGCAGTATGTCCTTCAAACAGCCATGTTTTCGGCTTGTAGGTGGAATAATAATCTCGTAGCATATCCAAAATCTTTAAAGATAATGGTGCTATTCTATCTTTCCTTCCTTTTGACTGTCGGATAATTACAATATTTCTTTTGGAATCAATATCTCCCAATTTAAGATTTAATAACTCGCTTCTGCGCAATCCACAACTATAAATTAAGGATAACATTGTTTTGTGTTTGATATTGGAATGTGCCGTTAATATTAATTTCACCTCTTCCTTGCTGATTACATTTGGTAAAATTTTTTCTCGTTTTGGTCGGTGAATTTTATCAATTTCTATGGATTTATTTTGGATGGTTTTGAAATATAATTTTATAGCATTTACAATTTGATTTTGATAGGATGCAGATAGTTTGTTTTTAAAAATGTATTCATTATTGTATATAATAACGTCATCATTTGTGATCTCAATGGCTAATTTGTCTTTGAAAAAAAATAAAAAAGATTTTAAAGCCTCAGTGTAGGTTCTAATTGTGTTTTGACTATAACGCTTGGATTGTAACCAATATTTAAATTTCTCAATCTGAGAAATAATTTCATCAGAAATGATGCTAATTTCAATGTGAAACGTATTTCTATTCTCGGGAGTGTCAGGCAAATGCCAAACAGCTAGTGTTTGACTCCATCTAGCACCTTCAAAATTTTTAATTCTTGAAATAAATTCCGGGTCTTTTTTAAAATAAACGGCTATTCTTTTTTCTCCTCGATGTGAAATTATTTTGGCTTCCCAATTCATACTAAATTGTTTACGAAATAAAATTAATAAAAAAAGTGAAACAATAGATTTAATTTTTTAAAAAAAATTGTTTAACTAGTTAATAGGATAACTACAATACTTTGATTATTCTCATTACAGATTTATTCTAAGAATTATAATTTTTAATGTAACAGCACACAAATTTTTGTTAATAGATATTTAGTAGTAAAAAATAATCTTAATTTTGTTTAACAAATAATACAAATTATTAAACAAAAAAAACATGAAATCATTTAAGAAACTAGCTCTTACTATTTGCGCAGCTTTATTTGCTGTTAGTACTTTCGCTCAAAAATCGAAAACTGTTGTAGAAAATGCAATAGCTTCAAAAGACCACACAACATTAGTTGCTGCAGTTAAAGCTGCAGGATTAGTAGAAACATTATCTGGTAAAGGGCCTTTCACTGTTTTTGCTCCTACAAATGAAGCGTTTGCTAAATTGCCAAAAGGTACTGTTGAAACTTTACTAAAGCCAGAAAACAAATCAAAATTACAAGCTATTTTAACGTACCATGTTGTTGCGGGTTATTTAGACAGTAAAGCTGTTGTTGCAGCCATTAAAGCAGGAAAAGGTTCTGCAGTGCTAACAACTGTTCAAGGAGAAAAATTAGTTGGATCTATTGAAGGTGAAAATGTAATTTTAACCGATTCTAAAGGAAACAAATCAACAATTACTGCTGTTGATATTGCTTCTTCAAATGGAGTAATTCACGTTATTGATACGGTTCTATTACCTTAATTTCATTGGAGTAAGAAATTTTATCTTGCAAAATAAATTGTCCCCAAATAGTAAAATACTCTTTGGGGACATTTATCTTTTACCTTTTTTATAAATATTAATAGGAAACATATTCTAAAATTTCCAAACCATAGCCAATCATTCCCACTCTTTTGGTTTGTTTGGTATTGGATATCAATCGGATTTTTGAAATGTCGATATCGTGGAGAATTTGTGCTCCAATTCCAAAATCTTTGGCATCCATTTTTATTTGTGGTGCATTTTTGACACCTTTTTCCTGTAATGTTTTTAATTCTTTAATTCTGTTTAATAAATCCAAAGATTGAATTTCTTGATTGATAAAAAGTATAGCTCCACGTCCTTCCTGATTGATAAGTTGAAACATATCGTCTAATTTTTTTTCAGCATTATACGTTAATGTTCCTAAAATATCATTGTTGATTTGAGTCGAATTAATTCGTGTTAGAATGGCTTCACCGTTGCTCCAACTTCCTTTCGTTAATGCAATATGAATTTGTTTGTTGGTAGTTTGTAAATACGCTCTTATTCTAAAATTTCCAAAACGCGTCTCAATTTCATAATCTTCTTTTTTGATGATTAAGCTATCGTGTAGCATTCGGTAGGCTACTAAATCTTCAATGGAAACTAATTTCAAATCGAACTTTTTAGCTACATCGACCAATTGCGGTAATCGCGCCATTGAGCCATCTTCGTTCATTATTTCGACAATGACACCCGCCGATTTGAATCCGGCTAACCTTGCAAAATCAATTGCAGCTTCGGTATGTCCAGTTCGTCGCAAAACGCCACCTTGTTTTGCTATAAGCGGAAAAATGTGTCCAGGACGTCCTAAATCGTGTGATTTGGTCTCGGGATTGACCAATGCTAAAACGGTTTTGGCTCTATCCAATGCTGATATTCCGGTAGTTACACCGTTGCCTCTCAAATCGACAGATACGGTGAATGCCGTTTCCATAATATCGGTATTGTTGTTCACCATTGGCGTCAATTCCAATTCTTTGCAACGGTTTTCTGTCAGTGGAACACAGATCAATCCTCGGCCATGAGTAGCCATAAAATTTATCATTTCTGGCGTTACCTTTTCGGCTGCAGCTAAGAAATCACCTTCATTTTCGCGATCTTCATCATCAACTACAATAATTACTTTTCCTTGTCGGATATCTTCTATTGCTTCTTCTATAGTATTGAGTTGTATTAATTCTGACATATTCTTTTTATTTTGATGCTAATTTAGTATTTGTAGTAACTTCTTTCAAAGTTAGAGAAGTTAACAGATAACCAAGAAAAAATAAAGGAAATCCTAAAAGTAAAGCTACTACGGTTCCTTCTTGATATGTTTTTTCGGTTACTAGTTCTAATTTTCTGAGGTATTTTTGAGTAATAAAAATGGTGCTGTACATCGCAATAAGTGATGGAATTAAAACCACCACTACTTTAGTTTGTGAAAAAATTAAGATAACTACAGCCGAAATTAATGCGACAATATAAAATAGTAAACCTATGTTATTATACAATTTTATCTTCTGAGTTATTGGTGAAATAGCATCTTTTTCAACAGCCACTTTTTGTATTACTTCGTTTATTTCGTTCGATTTATTTTCTTTATTGATGAAAGGAAGTTGTTGATAGAATTTTATAAAAGGAGAGAAGAAAGTATCTCTACTAATCATTCCGCCAATATCATTAGTGGCTCTGTATGTTAATAAAATGGCTAACGGACTCAATATCATAGACGACATCCATGTTCCCATAAATGGAGACATTCCGTTTTCTTGTGCTACTTTTTTCCCGAATGTATTGATAAAATGGAATATAATAAAAATGGCAACCGCTAATACAATTGGAAGTCCCAATCCACCTTTTCGTATGATTGCTCCCAAAGGTGCTCCAATAAAAAACATTAGGAAACACGAAAAAGCAATAACAAATTTCTCGTAGAAAACAATCCAGTGTATATTGATGTTTTTTAGTTTCTCTTCCATTTCAAGTCTTGAACTTTCTATAGTGAAACTGGTACTTTCTATAGTATTGGAAGCAACTTTATAAATTTCTCCTTTTTTTAGATTGTCAAATCCAGCAAGTAGGTCAGTAGTGATTTCGGTTTTTGGAGTTGCTGTAGTTGAATCGACTGGAGATCTATATAACGAACTGGCGCATACTCTTTGATATACGTTTTCGGTATACGATTTTAAATCTTTATTATAATTGGTATTTAGTGAATCTAAAGTATATCGCAATTCACTTACATTAAGCATGGTATTGGTATTTGCAATTTCACCGTTGTCAACATTGGTATTTAATTTCGACAAATCGATATTGATAATATCTTTCTCAAAAGTAGCTTTTGCAAAAGGCAAACGATTGCGTTCTTCAAATTTTGCTGGTTTTATGTCTTCGTAATAGTAACCATCATACAATACTAATTTTAAAGTATTAGAAGATTCACTGCTGATTAATTCACCTCTTTTTGCTTTGATAACGGTTTTATTTCCTTCGCCGTTATTTAATTTAATATGGATAATTACTCCGTTTAAAATATTACCATTGTCACCCGATTTTTTATCGACTTTGATTGTATAGTTTCCGACTTCACTAAATTGTCCTTCAGCTATTGCCATGGCTGGAGTTCTTTGTGCTAAATTCCGACGAAAATTAATGAATTTATATTCGGCATACGGAATAACATTATTGGCAAATACAAACGAAACCACACTTAAAATAACGATGAAAAAAAACAAGCTTTTCATCGCTCTTTGTAGCGATATTCCAGCCGATTTCATGGCAGCAAATTCGTAGTTTTCGGCCAAACTTCCGAAAGTCATTATGGATGCTAATAACACAGAAAGTGGTAATACCAGCGGAACTATCCGAGGCATCGCAAAAAGCAGAAACTTAAGAATTAAAATAAAATCGAGGTCTTTTCCAGCCAATTCAGAAATGAACAGCCAAACCGTTTGAAGTATGAATATGAAAAATAAGATTACAAAAACCGTAGCAAATGTAGTTAAGAAGGATTTTAATAAATACTTATCGAGTATTTTCACAAGGTTTAATCTAATTTATTGATGTAGTAATTGGGATATTTACTAGCAACAAATGTAAATTGATTTTTTGATAAAGGCTGATTTGTTTTAAAAGAATTAACAGTCAACGTGGTTTTCGTTCCGTTTTTACCAATTTCAATTAAATTGTAGATGTGTTTTGTTTGGATATCAATCCCCAACATAACTTCTTTTCTTTGGTCTTTTGAATTGGTAGGGTTGAGTTTGATGTATTGGATTTTTCTGCCTTTAACATCTTGCAAAATGTCCATTGAATACTTATAACCAGTATTAAAAAAAGTTAACATTTTAGAAGGAGTGATGGCTTTATCATCAGAATCATTAACACTTGAAACGGTTACTTCTTCATCTTCCGGAACAATAGTGTAGGTTTTTTTACCATCATAAATTTTGGTTACTCCCATAAAATTTAGAACGTATTTGTTTCCGTCTATAGTAACATTTCCTTTGCTATCTTGATTGATGTTTTCTTTGGCATTATTTAAAGTGTATTTGAAATCGATAACAATATTATCGTAGCTTTTAATTTTGGAAGTCACATCATCTAAGAGTTCTTTCGCTTTTTTATCTTGAGCATTTGATGTTACCATCATAAAAAAGCAAAAAGCAATTGAAAATAAATTTTTCATTTTAGTTGTTATTTTGTTCATTTTTAAAAAAGAGGTCGAGAGCAACGAGATCCGGAATGTTTACACTTCTGGCTTTACTCCCTTCAAATTGGCCAACAATTCCGGCAGCTTCTAATTGATCAATCAATCGTCCGGCCCTGTTGTAACCCAATTTCAGCTTCCTTTGCAATAATGATGCCGAACCTTGCTGGGCTGTGACAATAATTTCTGCGGCTTCCCTAAACATAGCATCTCTTTCCGATATATCAAAATCGAGATTTACGCCGCCATCTTCTCCAACAAATTCAGGAAGTAAATACGCACTTGCATACGCTTTTTGTGAACCAATATAATCGACAATTTTTTCTACTTCGGGAGTGTCAACAAAAGCACATTGTACCCGAATCAAATCATTTCCATTGGAATATAACATATCACCACGACCAATTAATTGATCGGCACCACCCGAATCTAAAATAGTTCTGGAATCAATTTTGGACGTA
The DNA here is from genome assembly GCA_031387085.1 of Flavobacteriales bacterium. Taxonomy (GTDB): domain Bacteria; phylum Bacteroidota; class Bacteroidia; order Flavobacteriales; family Flavobacteriaceae; genus Flavobacterium. The sequence goes on from JANNCY010000168.1 coordinate 6,512, forward strand.
ACTCTAAAGGCAATACGCGCAGGAAAGTTGGCTTTTATCATTCCGGTAATTACATTTACAGAAGGTCGTTGTGTGGCAATAATTAAGTGAATTCCTATAGCACGAGCGAGTTGTGCTAAACGGGCAATTGGCGTTTCTACTTCTTTACCAGCCGTCATAATTAAATCGGCAAACTCATCGACAACCAAAACAATATAAGGTAAAAATCGATGCCCGTTTTCGGGATTTAATTTACGTTGTTTGAATTTGTCATTGTATTCTTTAATGTTACGAACCATCGCATCTTTTAATAAAGAATAGCGATTGTCCATTTCCAAACAAAGTGAATTTAAAGTATTAATTACTTTGTTGTTATCGGTAATAATAGCATCTTCCGTATCGGGAAGTTTCGCTAAATAATGTCTTTCGATTTTATTAAAAAGAGTCAACTCGACTTTCTTTGGATCGACCAAAACAAACTTCACTTCAGCCGGATGTTTTTTGTACAATAACGAAGTTAAAACGGCATTCAAACCAACCGATTTTCCTTGTCCGGTTGCACCAGCCATCAATAAGTGCGGCATTTTTGCTAAATCGACAACAAAGGTTTCATTCGAAATGGTTTTTCCAAAAGCAATTGGTAGCTCCATTTCCGCTTCTTGGAATTTAGCGGATGCAATTACCGTTTTCATCGGAACCATAGTTGGATTCTTATTCGGAACTTCGATACCAATAGTTCCTTTTCCTGGAATAGGAGCGATGATACGAATTCCCAATGCAGCTAAAGATAAAGCAATATCGTCTTCCAAACTTTTGATTTTTGAAATACGGATTCCGGCTTCGGGAACAATTTCATATAATGTTACCGATGGACCAACTGTAGCTTTAATCTGTGCAATATCAATTTTGTAATTGCGTAAGGTTTCTACAATCTTGTTTTTATTTTCTTCTAATTCTTCTTGATTGATGGTGATTCCGACAGACGTATATTCTTTTAATAAATCTATTGTTGGGAATTTATAGTTGGATAATTCCAAAGTCGGATCAAATTCTCCAAAATCGGCCACTATTTTTGCAGCTAAGTTTTCTTCAACTGTATCTTCATCTAATGCTCTTTCAATTACAAAAGAATCATCATTCGTTTTGATAAGTTCGGGTTGCGGGATTGGAGTAGGAGTAGGCTCTTTTTTTAATGTTGGCTCTAATTCAATTTCCGAATAGCTTGATATGGTTGGTTTTAGAGCTTCTTTATTAATTTCAAATTGCGTTGGTTTATCCGTTAATTCGTCTGTATCATTTTCGGTTACAGCATATTCTTCTAAATTATAACTGCCATCTGAAACAGTACCATTCATTTCGTTTAAATCGGTAGTAATATCTTTTTTCTTTTTTTCGAAGAATGATTTAATGCTATCGGGAGAAATTTTAATTTTAAATAAAAGATAAATAATTAATCCAGTAATGAGAAGGAGTAAGGTTCCTATTTTTCCGATGAAGTCTTGAAAAAATAAGTTCATTTCATAGCCAATGGTTCCACCTAATTCGGGAAGTGAAGTAGCAAAAAAACCGAAAAGTATCGAAATAATAACAACGGCAAACAAATCCCAAAACCAAGTATTTTTTAATTTTTTTAGCGGTAAATCCAATACTAAAAACGCTCCCGTTAAAAAGAATAATTTTACAAATAAGAAAGAAGCTGCTCCAAATCCTTTATAGATAAAGAAATCAGCAAGATAAGCACCCACTTTTCCTAGCCAGTTATTGGCTGTTTCATTTCGATTGGAAAGTTGATTAACAACGCTTTGATCTTCCTGACCATGAATAAAAAACGAAATGAAGGCGAGTAATAATCCAATAGAAAATAATACCAGCAGACAACCCAGTAAAACTTTGTATTGTTTTTTTAATTTCCATGGAATCTTTTCCTCTTTAGGAATCGCATCTTTTTTCGAGCTCTCTTTTTTTTCCGATTTAGCCATTCTTATGAAATTAGCAATTGTATTTTTGGAATGTAGATAATGCACCCAATAGCAATAGCTGTCATTGCCGCAAAGAATACGGCTCCAGCAGCAATGTCTTTAATAAACCCAATTTTTTCATGGAATTCAGGATGCACAAAATCGGCTACTTTTTCCACTGCAGTATTCAAACCTTCCACACCAAGTACTAAACCCAATGCGAGTATTTGAAACATCCATTCTTCTTTCGAAATATGAAAATAAAATCCAGCAATGGTAATCAATACTCCAATACTAGATTGCACCATGACACTGTGCTCGGTAGTGATTAATTTAAAAGCACCTTTAAGCGCAAAAACCATACTTTTTAGTCTTCCGGTAACGAACGATTTGTCAGTTTGAAAATCCATATTAAAGTTATAAAGTGGCTAAAGCAGCTGCGTAGTTGGGTTCGTTGGCAATTTCTGGAACTTGTTCTGAGTAGGCGATTTTTCCATTTTCATCCACAATGATGACGACTCTCGAATGTAATCCGGTAAATACACCATCAACAATTTCCAAACCATAATCTTTTCCGAAACTACCGGTATTAAAATCAGATAAGTTAATTATGTTTTCTAGACCTTCAGCGCCACAAAAACGTTTTTGAGCAAAAGGTAAATCTCTAGAAATGCAAAGCACTTTGGTATTATGTAGCGCACTCGCTTTGGCATTAAATGTCCGAACCGAAGTAGCACAAGTTCCAGTATCAATACTCGGAAAAATATTTAAGACCAATTTACTTCCTGAAAAATCGGTTAGCGTTGCAACAGACAAATCGGTTTTCACTAAATGAAATTGTGGTGCATTTGAGCCCAATTTTGGTAATTCACCACTTGTTTTTATTAAGTTTCCACCTAATGTTATTGATGCCATGTTTGTTTCTTTTTTTAAGTTTTCAAAAGTATGAAAAAAAAATTAGGTAATGGATTTTTAGATTTAGGAATTCATTCAAAATTTAACATTACTTTTTTGGTTTTACATATTGTTTTATCGTAATATTGCAATATAATAATCAATATGTAATTATGGGAGCATCAAAATCGGCCTCTTTTTCAACAGCGCATAATGAAATGGCAACGCTTTTTAAAGCCTTGTCGCATCCAGCTAGAATAGCAATTGTTTCTTATCTATTGTCGGTTGACAGTTGTATTTGTGGCGATATTGTTAACGAATTACCTTTGGCACAACCAACAATTTCACAGCATTTGGCAGCACTAAAAAACGCCAATATCATTAAAGGAAGTATCGAAGGAACTGCGATTTGTTATTGTTTAAATCCAGATGCGATTCAGAAAATTGAAATGTATTTTGGAGCGATTACGAATCAATTAAAAAATAAGTGTTGTTAACTAATATTAATATAAATGAAACTATCAGAATTTAAGAACAAACTTGAAGCTTTAGAACAATTAGAATTTGTTTTACAAAACGGACAAAAAGTACCTTCCCATTTTCATATTACCGAAGTGGGAATGACAACGAAACAATTTACCGATTGTGGAAATACCTTTAGAATTCAGAAGACAGCCACATTACAATTATGGTCGTCGGTTGACTTTCATCATCGTTTATCTCCAAAAAAAGTGGTGTCGATTATCAACTCAACAACGAAAATGTTTGAAGGAGAAGATTTAGAAATCGAAATCGAATTTCAACAAGAAACGGTTGGAAAATTCGGATTAGATTTTAATAACAATCAGTTTATTTTAACCAATACCAAAACCGACTGTTTGGCAAAATCTTCTTGCGGTGTGGTAGAAAAAGTAAAGACGAAATTGAGTGAATTACAACCCGAAGCGTCCTGTTGTGGAGCTGATTCTAATTGTTGTTAAACGATGAGAGAGTTTATTCTAAAAAACAAAAAGAAAATTGTTATTACGTCTGGGATTGTGGTTTTGAATCTCATTTTCGGATTTGATGCCCGATTTACGATTATTAATTTATTGTGGTTATTGTTTTAAAATATGGAAAGTAAAAAAGCACATTGGGAAAATGTATTTGCCACAAAACAGGAAACGGAAGTCAGTTGGTACCAACAAAAACCGGAGACATCGCTTCAGTTTTTTATCGATAATCAAATTCCGAAAACGGCAAAAATAATTGACATTGGTGGTGGAGATAGTTACTTAATCGATAACTTACTGGAAATGGGATACACCGATTTGTTTCTGTTGGATATTTCAGCAAATGCAATAGAAAGAATCAAAAAGCGATTGGGAAGTAAAGCCGATAAAGTAACGTTTATTGTTTCGGATGTATTGGATTTTCAGCCAAAAACGACTTTTGATGTTTGGCACGATAGAGCGAGTTTTCATTTTTTAACAGAAGAAAATGAGATTGCTGACTATCGGTCATTGGTCACTAATGCAATAAATGAAAACGGATTTTTATTTTTAGGAACTTTTTCAGAAAATGGTCCGTTAAAATGTAGCGGATTGCAAATCACGCAATATTCGGAATCAAAATTGAAATCGATTTTCGGAACTGCTTTTGACAAAATAAATTGCTTTATCGAAAACCATCAAACACCATTTGAGACGATTCAGAATTTTATTTTTTGCACTTTTAGAAAGAAGAAAATATGATAAATATACTAATCCTTTGCACAGGAAACAGTTGCCGAAGCCAAATAGCACATGGTTATTTAGAACATTTTACAAAAGGCAAAAATGTGAAAGTGTATTCGGCAGGAGTCGAAACACATGGCGTAAACCCAAAGGCAATTGCAATTATGAAGGAAGACGGAATTGCTATTTCTCATCACACATCCAACAATGTTGACGAGTATTTTGATATTCCTTTTGATTATGTTATTACCGTTTGTGATAATGCTAAAGAACGTTGTCCTTTTTTTCCAACTCAAGCGGTAAAATTGCATTATAATTTTCCAGATCCAGCCAAAGCAACTGGTTCAGAAGAAGCTATAATGCAAGAGTTCAGAAATGTTAGAGATTTAATTAAAAGATATTGCTTAGATTTTGTTAACGATATGAAACTATAAACAATCCATGAATAATAGAAATGTTATTAGCATTGTTCAAAAGTAATTCGATATTAATAGTTTTGCTTAAAATTTTATGATAACTTTGAGTAACTAATTCAAAACCAATCATATGAAAATAGCTGCTATTATTGTTCGTACATTATTGGGTTTATTGTTTATTTACGCATCTGTTATGTTTTTCCTAAAAAAAGCTCCTGAATCTCAAGAGACAGAAGCTTTCAAAGCATTTCAGACTGGATTAATCGCCTCCAATTATTTAATGCCATTAGCAAAAGGATTGGAATTGATTTGTGGATTGGCTTTTTTATCGGGTCGTTTCATTACCCTAGCCAACCTTCTTATTCTTCCTGTGACGCTGAATATTTTAATGATAAACATAAATATGACTCCAGAAAATTTACCAATTGGTATTTTTGTTTTTGCTGGGAATTTATTTATGATTTTCTATTACAGAAAAAATTACAGTAGTTTGTTTGCTATGCAGTAAGAACATTTACATGATTATTAATACTATTAATTTATGAAACGTTTCTAGATTTTAGAAACGTTTTTTATCTGTAATTACTAGCTAATACTTCAACACCTCATTGAATTTTGAAAATTAATTATTGGAGTAATCTCAACATAAGAATGTATAATCGATTTCAACAAGAACTATAGTTTTTATCTATAATTTTTTTCTTCAGATAGAAAGTTATTCTATAAATTAGCCTTCGAAATTATCTAATAAAAATCAAAAATATATGGAGAATAGCAGCGAAAGCAAATGCCCATTTTCAGGCGGAGATTTAAATCAAACTGCTGGTGGTAGAACAAGAAACAATGACTGGTGGCCCAATCAACTGAAATTAAATGTTCTTCGTCAAAATTCACCTTTATCCAATCCGATGGGTGAAAATTTCAACTACACAGAGGAGTTCAAAAGTCTTAATCTGGGCGCTCTTAAAAAAGACATTTCCGATTTGATGACCAATTCACAAGACTGGTGGCCTGCCGATTACGGTCATTACGGGCCGTTCTTCATTCGTATGGCATGGCACAGCGCTGGGACTTATCGTATTGCAGACGGTCGAGGTGGAGGAGGTTCTGGAACACAACGATTTGCACCACTCAACAGTTGGCCTGATAATGTAAACCTCGATAAAGCCCGTTTACTATTATGGCCAATTAAACAGAAATACGGTAAGAAAATTTCATGGGCGGACTTAATGATTCTTACTGGTAACTGTGCATTGGAGTCAATGGGTTTCAAGACATTTGGTTTTGGTGGTGGACGTGAAGATGTTTGGGAAACACCGGAAGATATTTATTGGGGTTCTGAAAAAGAATGGCTGGGTGGAGATATCCGTTATGCAGAAGGCTCGCATGGCGTGGAAGAAGATCATGGTGTTCTTGTGTCAGATGATGATGCTGATGGAAAAATGCATAGTCGCAACCTTGAAAAACCATTGGCTGCCGTACAAATGGGTTTGATTTATGTAAACCCTGAAGGACCTGACGGAAATCCTGACCCTATTGCTGCTGCAAAAGATATTCGTGAAACGTTTTTGCGCATGGCCATGAACGATGAAGAAACGGTAGCATTGATCGCTGGCGGACATAGCTTTGGTAAAACTCATGGTGCTGCTTCTGCAGACCATGTTGGCAAAGAACCGGAAGCAGCAGGCATAGAAGAATTGGGTTTAGGATGGAAAAATTCTTTCGGCAAAGGTCATGGCGAAGATACCATTTCCAGCGGATTGGAAGGTGCCTGGACAACTACTCCAACAAAGTGGAGCAACAATTACTTCGAGAATTTGTTTGGTTTCGAATGGGAGTTAACTAAGAGTCCAGCCGGTGCACAACAATGGCAACCGAAAAATGGAGGAGGAGCTGGTACAGTGCCAGATGCGCATAATCCGTTAAAAAGTCATGCACCATTTATGCTTACGACTGACATCGCCTTGAGAGTGGATCCTATTTATGAACCCATTTCAAGACGCTTCTTCGAAAATCCAGATGCATTTGCAGACGCTTTCGCACGGGCCTGGTTCAAATTAACGCATAGAGATATGGGACCTGTTGAACGTTATTTAGGTCCAGAAGTTCCAAAAGAAGAACTCATTTGGCAAGATCCAATTCCGGCTGTAACTCATCAATTA
>JANNCY010000170.1:0-22515 GCA_031387085.1 Flavobacteriales bacterium
AACATTAACCGCCAAAGAAAACCTACTTTATTTTGGCAGTATGTACGGTTTGAAAGGCAAGGAACTCAAAAACAAAGTAAACGAAAGTCTTGATTTTTTGGGTTTGTTGAAGTTTGCCGATAAACGTGTAGAAACCTTTTCTGGAGGAATGAAACGTCGTGTTAACTTAATCGCCGGAATTTTACACAATCCGAAAGTACTTTTTTTAGACGAACCTACTGTAGGTGTGGATGTTCAATCTAAAAATGCGATTATCGATTATCTGAAACAATTGAATAATTCAGGAACTACCATCATTTATACGTCGCATCATTTATCAGAAGCACAAGATTTTTGCACCGATATTGCGATTATCGACAGAGGAACTATTTATGCTAAAGGAACACCAAAAGAGTTAATTTCAAATACACCAAACGCCCGAAATTTAGAAGATGTTTTCATAGCATTAACCGGAAAAGAACTGCGCGATGATATATAAACTAGGCATGTCGATCTATAAAGAATTTTTGCTGCTTAAACGTGATTTAGGCGGAGTATTAACCCTTTTTGTGATGCCGTTAGTACTAATTATTGCAGTAACATTAATACAAGACACTACGTTTAAAAAAGTTAATGATGCCAAAATTCCGATTGTTTTAGTGGATAACGATAACGGAAAAGTTTCAAAATCCGTTTACGAAAACCTCCAAAAAAGTGATGCATTTTCAATAGTGACCAAAATCGATAATCAACCGATTACAGAAGAGCTGGCGAAAGAAATGGTCTTTAAAGGAAAATACCAATTAGCGATTGTAATTCCGAAAAATTTGAGTTCCGATTTGCACAATAAAATAGAGCAAAATGTAAATAAAATTGTCAGCAGTTTTTCAGAAACTGATACCACGAAAACAGTAGCGCCAAAACCAATTACTCAAAAAGAAGTCAATTTGTATTTTGATCCAGCTGTGCAATTGAGTTTCAAAAATGCTGTCATGAGTTCGATTGATAAGATGATTTCACAAATCGAAACCCAATCGATTTACACTTCTTTTCAACAGCAATTGGGCGAAAATGTTGCCGCTTTCGAACAAGAAAGTTTTATCAAGTTCAAGGAAATTGCACCGAAAATAAACGACAAGGAAATCATTCCAAATTCGGCACAACACAATGTTCCAGCGTGGACACTTTTTGCGATATTTTTTATTGTGATTCCGCTTTCTATCAATATTGTAAAAGAAAAAAGCCAAGGAACTTTTGTGCGTTTACGAACCAATCCGGTTTCAACGACAATAGTCTTAGCGGGAAAAACAGTGATGTACAGCATCATTTGTATGATTCAATTTTACATGATGATTCTAGTTGCCGTTTTTGTTTTTCCAAAAATAGGTTTACCGGCTTTGAACGTAGAAGGCAATTTAACGTTAATGAGTATTGTAGCGTTATTTTCGGGATTGGCTGCCATTGGTTTTGGAATCCTAATCGGAACAATTGCAAAAACCCAAGAGCAATCTGCTCCTTTTGGCGCCACAGCTACTATTATTTTAGCCGCCATCGGAGGTGTTTGGGTTCCGGTTTTTGCGATGTCGAAAACCATGCAAATAATCGCGCAATGTTCACCAATGAATTGGGGATTGAATGCATTTTATGATGTACTTTTGCGCAATGGGACCATTATGGATATTGTTCCAAAATTAAGTTTATTATTTATATTTTTTATAATTACAACAACCATAGCCATTTTATATGATAAGAAGAAAAGAGCAGTTTAATGAAGTCCCCGCATTGACCGTTTCAAAAGATATCCGTGTGCGTTTTAACGAAACCGATCCCTTGGGAATTGTGTGGCACGGAATCTACATCACTTATTTTGAAGATGGGCGTGAAGCTTTTGGCCGTGAACACGGTATTTCGTATCTCGATGTGCAGTCACACGGATTTACAACTCCAATTGTGAAATCGGTTTGCGAACACAAATTATCGTTGCGTTATGGCGATGTAGCTCGGATTGAAACTACGATTGTAGATTCGCCAGCAGCCAAAATGATTTTCCGATATACCATTTATGACACTAAAAATGAAGTCGCTTGCACAGGCGAAACGGTTCAAGTTTTTTTAGATAGCAATAATGAATTGATGTTGACTAATCCTCCATTTTATGCAGCATGGAAGAAAAAAGTCGGATTGTTAATGTAACAACATGCTAAAAAAAGTCTACATATCCAATACCAATTGTATCACTCCTATCGGGTTTGATGTGGCAACGAATGTAACTAATATTGAAAACGGAATTTCAGGAATTCAAAAGCATACAGATTTGACTTTGTTGAAAATTCCTTTTTACGGTTCAATTGTAAACAACGACGATTTAGACATTGCTTTCTCCAAAATAACGACTTCAGAAAAATATACGAAGCTCGAAAAAATGATGATTTTAGCTTTGGCTTCAATGGTTGATAAAGCATTGGTTACAGAACGAACAGCTTTTATACTATCCACAACCAAAGGAAATATTACCGCTTTGGAAAATCAAAGTAATCCAATAGAAAAAGCACAATTAGCCACATTAGCCAAAACAATAGCCGATTTTTTCGAATTCAAAACCGAACCGATTGTAGTTTCGAACGCTTGTGTTTCGGGAGTTTTAGCTGTTGCTGTTGCGAAAAGATTGATTCAAAGCGGCATGTACGACAATGCATTTGTAGTGGCTGGCGATTTGGTTTCGGAGTTTGTGTTGTCGGGTTTCAATTCGTTTCAAGCCATGAGTGATGCGCCTTGCAAACCGTATTCTGCAAATAGAACTGGAGTGAGTTTAGGTGAAGCCACCGCTGCAGTTTTGGTTACATGCGATAAGGAAAACGCAAAAGTAGAAGTCATTGGCGATGGTTCCATCAACGATGCCAATCATATTTCGGGTCCGTCACGAACAGGAGAAGGACTTTTTAGAAGTATCCAAAGCGCTTTATCAGAAGCAGAAATATCCGCTGAAAAAATTGATTATATTTCCGCACACGGCACCGCAACACCTTTCAACGATGAAATGGAAGCGATTGCTTTCAACCGATTGGGTTTGCAAAATGTTCCTGTAAACAGTTTAAAAGGCTACTACGGTCACACGCTTGGTGCTTCCGGATTATTGGAAACCGTAATCGGAATTGAAACCGTAATCCAAAATAAATTGGTTGTTTCTTTAGGATTTGATGAAATAGGCGTGAGTCAACAGATTAATGTTATCCAAAAAAATGACACTAAAAATTGCGATTATTTTCTAAAAACAGCCTCTGGTTTTGGAGGTTGTAATACCGCAGTTGTATTTAAAAAAGCAAACTAATTTGGAAAATAAACACTACATATTTTCTTTTTGTAACATTCAGAACAATCAAATTAAACTGAATGGTGAAGTGGTTTTTAAATCAGATTCAACAGACTTCAGTAATTTTTCAAAAAAAGCATACCATAATTTATCCATGAATTATCCGAAATTTTTTAAAATGGATAATTTGAGTAAATTGGCATTCCTTGGTTCGGAATTGCTTTTAAATTCAGTCATTGACGCGACCGCAGAAAACGACATTGCCTTGCTATTCGCCAATAAATCAGCGAGTTTAGATACCGATTTGAAGTACCAAAACTCGATTTCGGATGCCGAAAATTACTTTCCTAGTCCAACCGTTTTTGTGTATACCTTGCCGAATATTTGTTTGGGTGAAATAGCGATAAAAAACCAATTGAAAAGTGAGAATTCTTTCTTTATATTTGAAGCGTTTAATTCGGAGTTTATGATGAATTATGCCAACGTACTTTTGAATACGAAAAAAACAGATAAAGTATTGTGTGGATGGGTGGAATATTTTAACGAAGAATACAAAGCATTTCTCTATCTGGTCACCAAAGAAGGAACTACAGAACATAATAAAAAAAATATAGATAAAGCATTTAACAACTAATTTATGGAAGCATTAAAACAAGAATTAAAAGGAAAAATCATTGAAGTTTTAAATTTAGAAGACATCAGTGTAGCAGATATTAATGATAACGATGCTTTATTTGGAGACGGTTTAGGACTCGATTCTATCGATGCCTTAGAATTAATCGTGTTGTTGGATAAAGATTACGGAATCAAATTAGTTGATCCAAAAGAAGGAAAAAACATTTTCCAATCCATTGAAACGATGGCTACTTATATAACTGCTAATAGAACAAAATAATTTTGGTTCGTTAGACTTCTTAGACCTTTTAGACTTCTTAGAAAAGAAAGTATAAAATCTAAGAAGTCTAAAAATCTAAGAAGTCTAAGAAAGTCCAAACATGAACAAAGGTGTCGCCATAACTGGAATGGGAATTATTTCTGCTATCGGAAATTCGGTAGAAGAAAATTTCAATGCATTAATCAATGGTCAAAAAGCAATTACGACAATTGCTAATATCGACACCGTTCATAAGCATGTGATGATGGTTGGTTAAATTAAAAAAACCAACGAAGAATTAGCACAGCAATTAGGACTTTCGCCTGAAAACAACTTCTCAAGAACCGCGATGATTGGAGCAATAGCTGCCAAGCAAGCGGTGGAGAATGCCGGAATTACTTCGATTAACGAATACAAAACGGGATTAATTTCTGCCTCGAGTGTTGGCGGAATGGACATGACCGAAAAATACTATTACGAATATTTCGAAAATCCAGACGTAGTGAAATACATCAGTGCCCACGATGGTGGCGATGTCGCTCAAAAAATAGCAGAAGAATTAGGATTAAAAGGATTGGTAACTACGATAAGTACCGCTTGTTCATCGGCAGCGAATTCGATTATGTTGGGCGCTAGATTGATTCAATCGGGAAAATTAGATCGCGTAATTGTTGGCGGAACCGATGCTTTGGCGAAGTTTACCATCAACGGATTTAAGACGTTAATGATTTTATCCGACTCCTATAACACTCCATTCGACAACGACCGTAAAGGATTAAACCTTGGTGAAGCCGCCGCTTATTTAGTGTTGGAATCAGACGAAATGGTAGCCAAAGAAAACAAAAAAGTTCTTGCAAGAGTAACGGGTTTTGGTAATGCGAACGATGCGTTTCACCAAACCGCTTCTTCTGAAAATGGCGATGGTGCTTTTTTAGCAATGGAAAAAGCGTTTCAAATTTCTGGCTTACAACCCAGTCAAATCGATTATATAAACGTACACGGAACCGCAACTCCAAACAATGATTTGTCGGAAGGACGAGCCATTATCCGAATTTATGGCGAAGAAAACGTTCCAGATTTCAGTTCGACAAAACCGTATACCGGACACACATTAGCTGCCGCTGCTGCAATAGAAGCCGTGTATAGTGTATTGGCGATTCAAAACAATGTGGTTTTTCCGAATTTGAATTTCAAAACACCAATGGCAGAATTCAATATGATTCCGCAAACCACAATAAAACATAAAACTATCGATCACGTCTTGTCGAATTCTTTCGGATTTGGAGGCAATTGTTCGACCGTAATATTTTCAAGAAACTAATGAAGAAAACATACATCAATGGCGTAGGTTGTGTTTCGGCTCAAAAAACAATGGAAACTGTTTTTTTGGAAGACGTCGTTTTGAATGAAAATGAAAATGTACTACCAATACAAGTCCCACTTTACAAAGATTTTATTTCTCCAGTTGCGATTCGCCGAATGGCAAAAGGTGTTAAAAATGGGATCGTAGCTTCGGCAACCGCTATGAAAGATGCCAATGTCGAATCGTTGGATGCAATAATTACGGGAACTGGAATGGGTTGCATCGAAGATTCCGATAAGTTTTTAAAAGCATTAATCGATAACAACGAAGAGTTCTTAACACCAACTTCGTTCATCCAATCGACACACAACACAGTTGGCTCTCAAATTGCTTTGGGATTGCAATGCAAAGCGTACAATTTCACGTATGTCAATGCGGCAGTTTCTTTTGAATCAGCAATTCTCGATGCCAAAATGCAAATTGAAGCCAATGAATCGAATACTATTTTAATTGGTGGGATTGACGAAATGAGCGATTATACCGCCAAATTATTTCAATTGGCTGGATTTATAAAAAAAGAAAGTGATGCTCCGTATTCCGTTTTGGATTCTAAAACGACGGGTGCCGTTTACAGTGAAGGCGCAACTTTCTTTGTTTTGGAAGATAAAAAATCGACATCAACGTATGCTGAAATTGTCGATGTTGCGATGATCAATCAATTGAATGTTGATGAAGTTGAAAACGAAATCCAAGTCTTTTTAAAATCTAATAATATACAAGTTAGCGATATCGATGCAGTTGTTTTAGGATACAACGGCGACATTAACTACGACAATTATTACAAGAATTTGTCTGATAATTTATTTGCCAACACACCACAAGTGTATTACAAACATTTGAGTGGCGAATACAATACCGCTTCTGCGTTCGGGTTGTGGATTGGTTCGAAAATCATCAAAACGCAGCAAATTCTAGATGTGTTGAAAGTCAACAAACTTGAAAAACCGACGTATAAAAACATCCTTTTATACAATCAATACAAAGGAATCGACCATAGTTTTACCTTAATTTCCAAATGTTAAGTCATAGAAAAATAAATGTCATTTTTCTAACGCTATCCTTGCTGTTATTGGTTTTGAGTTTCTGGATAACAGTAAAGTGGTGGTATTTTTTAGTGCTTTTGAGTTTCCGGTTTCTATGTCTTTTAGTTGGTTCTTCTTTTATGCAGCTCAATTATCATGTTAAAGCGTATTGTAAAAATCCAAACGAAAAGGAGAAGAAAATCGCATTGACTTTTGATGACGGACCACATCCAATCACGCCACAAATACTTACTTTACTAAAAGATTACAACGCCAAAGCTACTTTTTTCTGCATTGGAAAAAACATTGAACAACATCCCGAAATTCTCAAACAAATTTTTGAAGACGGACACGTCATTGGAAATCATTCGTTTTCACACTCTAACGTTTTTGATTTTTACAATAAAGAGAAAGTTGTCAAAGAAATACAAGATACGAATGCAGTCATTTACAACATAATTGGAAAGAAAGTCCGTTTTTTCAGACCACCGTATGGCGTTACTAATCCTTCTATTGCCAAGGCATTAACCATTACACAACATCAAGTTGTTGGTTGGAATATCCGTTCTATGGACGGCATCATCAAAAACGAAGAAATTATTTACAACCGAATTGCCAAACGCATTTCTCCCGGATCAGTTGTACTTTTACACGATACTTCTCTAACAACAGTTAGGGTTTTGGAACAGTTATTGTTATTTTTGCGCGCCAACAACTACGAAGTGTTTGGAATTGAAGAATTATTGAATCTAAAAGCCTATGAAAATTAATAACTATGTTTTGATTTTGTTTTTTACTATCAACAGTTTGTTTGTTGTGGCTCAAGAACAAAAAATGTCGGAAAGCGAAATCACTTCATTCAAACAATCGGTGAATGCAGTAGCGAAAAAAATAACTACTTTAAGTACTGATTTCGTACAATTCAAACACATGGATTTTTTATCCAAAGACATTGAAACTTCAGGAAAAATGTTTTTCAAAGAGCCTAATACTTTAAAATGGCAATACAAAAAACCATACAATTATTCAATTGTATTTAAAAATGGAAAAATTTTAATCGATGATGAAGGTAAAAAAAGCACCGTCGATATTGGAAACAGCAAGATTTTCGGAAAAATAAACAAACTAATTGTTGGAAGCGTGAGCGGAAATATGTTCGACGACAAAGAATTTAACATCAGTTTTTTTAAAACCAAAACCAACAACATTACGCGATTACTGCCAAAGGACGCTTCACTTAAAAAATACATCAAGCAAATCGAACTGACTTTTGACAATGATGATTTTACCGTAGTTCAAGTAAAACTCATCGAATCATCGGATGATTACACGCGAATCGTTCTTAAAAACAAGACTTTAAATGCAAAAATCGACGATTCTATTTTTAATAACTAGTATCCTTTCGATGCTGTTTTTGGTTTCTTGTTCCTCTGTTAATTTGGTGCTGGATTATAAAACAGTCCCCATTGAAAAGCCGGTTTTTCAAAATACGTATTTTGCCAATCCCGAAATCGATTACGTTTACAAAGCCAATATTTCTGTTTACGACAATGAATTAACTGGAATTTTCATCGCCAAAAAAATCAACGAAACTACTCATAGAGTTGTTTTTACTACCGAATTCGGAAACAAATTATTGGATTTCGAAATTTCGGATACCGATTTTAAAATCAATTCCATCGTAGAAGAATTGAATAGAAAAATACTCATCAATACCTTAAAAAATGATTTTAGATTGCTGTTAAAAAATGATTTTGTAGTAGCCGAAAAATACGAAAATGCCACAAATCGAGTTTATAAAAATATAGATGGAAAAAAAGACATTTATCTTTTTAGCTCCATTATCGATGGAAAATTGTACAAAATAACTCAAGCATCAAAAACAAAAGAAAAAATAAATATTAGTTTTACATCAGAAAACAATATTTTTGCCGACAATATTATAATTCAACATTATAATTTAAAATTGCGAATCGAATTAAATTATTTTAAACCAAATTAAATTTAAAAAAAATGAAAAAGTTTTTTATTATTGCCTCATTGGCGTTTTTCGGAATGACACAAGCACAAGTAACATTTAAGCCAGGATTAAGAGCGGGAGCCAATTTCTCGCACTTTACAAAAGGAGATGAATTCAATTACTATTATGATAATAACGGAAATCAAGTTAGTGGTGATTATAGTTCAAAAACTGATTTGTATCTTGGTTTTTACGGAGCATTACATCTAACAAAATATTATACTTTGCAACCCGAAATTAATTATTCCAGACAAGGTACGGTTTACAATGGTAATGACGGTTTTGGTGATGTAAAATTAAATGTATCATATTTATCTATTGCCATTGCTAATAAATTTACGTTTACCGATAAGTTTAATGTACATATTGGCCCAACAATTGACTTTGTAGTTGACAATGATTTCAATACAGAAAGTGATCTTGATTTCGCTTTTTTCCTTGGAGCAGGATATAATTTCACCAAAAATTTCGGAATTGAAGCCCGAGTAAAAAAAGGAATAATACCAGTTCTTGACGATTACAACGACTATCACACTAATGTAGTGTTTAGCATAGGAGCAACCTATACTTTCGATTTAAAATAAAATCATGTTATTACAAGACTTTTATACTATAAATTCTATTACAAAAAATGACAACCATAATTATGTGGTTGTCATTTTTATTAATGAAAAGCATGATGTTTTTAAAGGACATTTTCCTGGAAATCCAATCATGCCAGGTGTTTGTATGATGCAAATCATCAAAGAACTTACCGAGCAAATTACGAACACTACTTTAGTAATGCAAAGTCTTTCGAATGTGAAATTCATGGCGTTAATCAATCCGTTTGTTACACCCGAATTACGATTAGA
Organism: Flavobacteriales bacterium; assembly: GCA_031387085.1. Taxonomy (GTDB): domain Bacteria; phylum Bacteroidota; class Bacteroidia; order Flavobacteriales; family Flavobacteriaceae; genus Flavobacterium. The sequence goes on from JANNCY010000170.1 coordinate 9,423, forward strand.
ATTGAACATTACCACTACCGAAGACGATGTAATAAAAGTTAAAAACACTACGTATTTTGACGAAACAGTCGCTTTAAAATTAGGAAGTGTTTACAAAAAAATTACGTAATGAAAATTTTCTTTTCTTTTTTCGTTCTGTTGGTTTTTGCCAACAATCCCAATCTTGCTGAAATTAGAAAAGCATTTCCAACTGCCGCAAATTCAGAAACCACCGCGACAGTTTTTGCCACAAAATTAAACGATGTTACCTTTGAAGATAAAACATTGTTGGCTTATAAAGGCGCTTCCATCACAATGGTAGCAAAATTCAAAAAGAAAATTTCCGAAAAAATTAGCACTTTTAAAGAAGGAAGTAAACTTATCGAATCGGCTGTTGCCAGCGAACCGAACAACATTGAAATCCGATTAATTCGCTTGAGTATTCAGGAAAATGTGCCCGGAATTGTGAATTACAAAAAGAACATCAAAGACGATGCGAGTTTTATTGTAAAGCATTTTAAAGAGCAGAATTCGATTTTAAAAGAGTACATTAGAAGTTTTGTTTTGCAATCGAAAAGTTTTTCGGCAGATGAAAAACTGACTTTCAAATAGTAACGATAAAATGGAAGCTACTTTAAACGTTATTGACAAAATCAATTCGCTCAAAGTTTGCGTTATTGTGCCGACGTACAATAATGAGAAAACCTTGAAACGCGTTTTAGATTCGGTATTGACGTTCACTTCCAATATTATTATCGTTAATGATGGTTCTACCGATTCAACATCAGAAATTTTGGCAGCCTATTCGCAGCTAATTCAAATCCATCATCCTAAAAATTCAGGAAAAGGTATTGCGCTTCGAAACGGATTTAAAAGAGCGATTGAACTCGATTACAATTATGCGATTACCATTGATTCAGATGGACAACATTTTGCATCCGACATTCCCTCTTTTATAGAAAACATTGAAAAAGATCCTAACGCTTTGCTTATCGGAAGTCGCAATATGACAACCGACGATGTTCCTAAAAAAAGCAGTTTCGGAAATAAATTTTCCAATTTTTGGTTTTGGTTTGAAACCGGAATCAAACTCGCAGACACGCAATCGGGTTTTCGTTTGTATCCGTTACAGTCAATTCCCAAAAGGTATTTCACTAACAAATTTGAATTCGAAATCGAAGTCATCGTGCGTTCGGCATGGAAAGGAATTCCAGTGAAAAATATTCCCATTCAAGTGTTGTACGATCCAACCGAACGAGTGTCGCATTTTCGACCTTTTAAAGATTTCACAAGAATTAGTATTTTAAATACAATCTTGGTTTTAATCACCTTGCTATACATCAAACCAAGAGATTTTTTTTTTAGTTTTAAAAGAAAAGGAATAAAGCGTTTTTTTTTAGAAAACGTACTTCACAACGAAGACAGTAATGCTAAAAAAGCATTGTCTATTGCTTTAGGAGTTTTTGTTGGAATCTCCCCTTTTTGGGGATTTCAAACGCTGATAGTTTTAGCATTAGCTGTTGTTTTTCGATTGAATAAAATCATAGCATTTGCGTTTTCTAATATCAGTTTTCCGCCTTTTATTCCGTTTATAATTTATGGTTCTTTAAAAATGGGAAGCTATTTTGTTGCCTCTGACACTTCCATTTTATTCGATAGATCATTAACGCTTGCAACTATTCAAAACCACATTCAGCAATACCTGATAGGAAGTTTTGTTTTGGCCACAATTACAGCTATTTTTTTTGGAATTATTGCCTACCTACTATTGTTATTTTTTACTACTTTTAAAAATAAAAAATAAAGGATGCCTGATTTTTTTAGCGCGATGTATACTTATCTGAATAAGAGAAAGTTATTTTCTGTTATTCTGTTTGCTGCAATCCTTTTTATATTTGGATTTTTCGCAAAACAACTTCAGTTTAGTGAAGACATCACCCGACTTATTCCAACCAACGACAAAACCAATACGACTGCAAAAGTTTTAAATCAGCTCAATTTTGCCGATAAAATTACGATAAAAATAAGTGCCAAAAAGGAAGGAACTCCAGATGATTTATCCAATGCAGCGGAACTTTTTTTAAACGATTTGGATGCTAAATGCAAAGAATATGTTGGTGAAGTACAAGGCAAATTAGATGAAAAAAACCTGCAGGAAACCTTCGATTTTGTTTACAACAACCTGCCATTATTTTTAGATTCGAACGATTATAAATCCATCCAAAATAAAATCCAAAATGACAGCATCGCCAAAATTGTAGAAGCCGACTACAAGTCGTTAATTTCCCCAACCGGAATGGTGACGCGCGATTTTATTCTAAAAGACCCACTCGGATTATCTTTTATTGCGTTGAAGAAAATGCAGCAATTGAGTATTGGTGACGATTTTACACTTCAAAACGGATTTGTAGTTACCAAAAATAAACAGCATTTATTACTCTTTGTAACGCCAAAATTACCGACTAATGAAACTGACAAAAACACCCTTTTTGTTGCGAAATTAAACAGTATTAAAGACAAAATCAACCAACAGTTTAAAGGAAAAGTAGCGTTGAGTTTTTATGGTGCTACTCCAGTTGCCGTTGGAAATGCAACTCAAATAAAAGCCGATGTAAAATGGACATCCATATTTGCAACAGCAGCCTTAATTTTGATGTTGGTATTTTTTTACAGAAACATCACATCGCCACTACTTATTTTTGTTCCTTCTTTATTTGGAGCAGCGTTCGCCTTGGCCGTTTTGTATTTTATGAAAGGAAGTATTTCGGCAATTTCACTCGGAATAAGTTCTATTTTGTTGGGAGAAACGACCGATTATGCAATATATGTACTGACCCATTTGCGAAATAATAAAGATGTGAAATTGTTGTATAAAGACATTACCAAACCACTTATTTTATGTGGAGTTACGACGGCGGTAACGTTTCTTTGTTTATTTTTTGTCAAATCGGAAGCGTTGAAAGACTTGGGAATTTTTGCTGCATTGAGTGTGATTTCAACCTCTGTTTTTTCATTAGTGTTGATTCCGCTTTTGTATAAATTTAAATCGGGTCGTCCACAAGGAATTATTCCACTTCATAAAGAAAAAGAAGCACTACTCGACAAGATCAACGCCTATTCCTATCATAAAAATAAATTTTTTATTTTAGCAATCATAGCGTTATTTATCGTTTGCATTTTCAACTATTCTAAAGTTACTTTTAATAGCGATTTATCATCGCTCAATTTCGTTTCTCCCGAATTAAGACAAACCGAAAAAGACCTCGAAAACATCACCGATGGCGATTCAAAATCGATTTATCTTGCTTCTTATGGGAATGATTACGAAACGGTTTTGAGTAATAATAACGATTTGTTTAACATCTTAAGTCAACAGAAAGACAACAAACAGATTGTCAATTTTAGTTCGGTAGGCGGATTGGTTTTTTCTAAAGAAAAGCAACTTCAAAAAATTCAGGATTGGAATTCCTTTTGGGACGAATCCAAAAAAGAAACCGTAAAAAGCAGATTAATTGTCAGCGGAACTCGATTCGGATTTAAAGCCACTACCTTCGATTCTTTTTACGAACGATTAAATCAAAATTTTCAAACCATTTCGATTGCCGATTATAAAAAAGTAACTGCTTTTTTCATCAACGAATTTGTCTCTGAAAAAAACGGATTTTATACCGCATCAACATTAATCAAAGTATCTAAAGAAAAAAGAGATGCTTTCGTGGCAGCAATTCAAAAGCAACCCAATTTGGTGGTAATTGATCGTCAGCAAACCAACGAAACCTTCCTAGGAACCTTAAAAGACAACTTCAAAAAATTAATAAATTATTCGTTTATCGCGATTCTTATCATTCTTTTTTTCTCCTTCAGAAGAATTGAATTGGTGATTGTAAGTTGCGTTCCGATTGTGATTAGCTGGATTTTTACGAACGGATTAATGGGATTGTTCCATTTGCAATTCAACGTTATCAACATTATCGTTTGCACGTTGGTTTTCGGAATTGGCGTTGATTACAGTATTTTTATGACAACGGCATTACAAAAAGAACACACCTACGGAAAATCTGAATTACCAACGTACCGAACTTCCATAATGTTGTCGGTGGCCACGACTATTTTAGGAATTGGCGTGCTGATTTTTGCCCAACATCCTGCCTTGAAATCGATTGCAGTTATTGCTGTAATCGGAATTTTTTCGGCATTGCTGATAACGTTTATCATCCAGCCTTTGGTCTTTAATTTCTTTGTTACCAACAATGTAAAAAAAGGAAATCCACCATTTGAAATCAAACGTTTCATTCATTCGGTTTTGTCTTTTACGTATTATGGATTGGGCGGTTTTATCCTTTCGATTTTCGGCACTTTTTTAGTCAAAATTGTTCCGATTTCCAGAAAGAAAAAAGTACAAGGGTTTCATTTCATATTGTCAAAGTTCATGCATTCGGTGCTAATAACATATCCTTCAATCAAGAAAAAAATCATTAATAAGCACAACGAAAATTTCGAAAAACCTGCAATAATAATTGCCAATCACACTTCCTTTTTAGACATCTTGGCAGTGGGAATGTTGAATCCGAAAATCATTTTTCTGGTGAGTGATTGGGTTTATAATTCCCCTATCTTTGGAAGAGGTGTGCGACTTGCTGGTTTTTATCCGGTATCCAACGGAATTGACAACGGAGTAGAGCATTTAAGAGAAAAAGTCGATCAAGGATTTTCACTAATGGTTTTCCCGGAAGGAACACGTTCGGTCGATAATTCTGTAAAACGTTTTCACAAAGGCGCTTTTTTTCTGGCAGAAGAATTTCATTTAGATATTGTTCCTGTAATTATTCACGGCTATTCGGAAGGTTCTCCAAAAGGCGATTTCATGTTGTATAAAGGTACTACGAGAGTTGAAATTTTAAAAAGAATTGCTTCAAATGATGCTTCTTTCGGAGAAAATTACACCGAAAAAACAAAAAAAATAAATCATTTTTTTAGAGAACAATACGATCTAATCCGAAAAGAAGAAGAAGGAGTCAACTATTTTAAAAGCACAATTTACAACAGTTTCGATTACAAAGAACTCATTGTTGTTGATGCAGTAAAAGCCGATTTCAAAGCCAATGCAGCGTTGTATCACCAACTCAATAATTATATTTCAGCAAAAGCTAAAATACTCCATATTGCTAATGATTACGGACAGTTGGATGTGTTGCTTACACTCCAACAATCACGAAGAATAGTTACTTCTTATATAAAAGACGAAGAAAAACGCAGCGTTGCCAAAACGAATCATTACCTCAAAAAAAGAAACATTGTCTATTGGAATGATTTAGAAAACGCAAACCAAAATAAATATGACGTAATTTTGATTTCTGAAACAGATTCCCAATTTGAAAGAACGGATTTGTTTGCGAATTGCAATACCATCATTTTGATACTTAATTCCGAACTAAAAGACAAAGCAATCGCCGCTGGTTTTAAGGTAATTACCGAAGAAGCACAGCTAATTGTTTTAAAGAAATAACAACATGAAAGAGCAATACGACATTGTAATTGTAGGAAGTGGATTAGGTGGGCTGGCTGCAGCAATCATCCTTGCCAAAGAAGGCTACAGCGTTTGTGTACTCGAAAAAAACAATCAGTTTGGCGGAAACCTGCAAACGTTTGTAAGAGATAAAACCATTTTTGATACCGGGATTCACTACATCGGAGGTTTAAGCGAAGGTCAGAATTTGTACAAATACTTTAAGTATTTAGGAATAATGGACGACTTACGACTCAAAAAAATGGATGAAGATGCCTTCGATATTATTTCTTTTGAAGATACCAATGAGGAGTTTCCGCATGCACAAGGGTATGAGAATTTCATCAATCAGTTGGTTAAATATTTCCCAGATGAGCGGGAAGCGCTTTACAACTATTGTGAAAAAGTACAGACCATTTGCAACTCTTTTCCGCTATACAATTTAGAATGGGAAGGCAAATACGATAGTGAAATTTTAAGTTTAAATGCAAAACAATGTATCGATGAATTAATAACAAATGAAAAGCTAAGATTGGTGCTCGCTGGATCTAACTTCTTATATGCAGGCGTTGAAGATAAATCGCCTTTTTATGTCCATGCGCTTTCGGTAAATTCCTATATCCAAAGTTCTTACCGCTGTATAAATGGAGGAAGTCAGATTACAAAACAGCTCATCAAACAGTTGAAACATCACGGAGGTGAAATCTATAAATACAAAGAAGTAATTGCCTTTGAAACAGAAGAAAACCGGGTGACTTCAGTAAAAATGAAAGACGGTTCGGAAGTTTCAGGAACTATTTTTATTTCGAATATCGAACCGAAAACCACGTTGAAAATGGTAGGTCAGGATAAATTCAGAAAGGCATTCTTCAATCGGATTGATAGTTTGGAAGGTGTTATTTCTGCGTTTAGTTTGTATCTGGTTTTTAAACCCAACACCTTTAAATATCTGAATCACAATTACTATCATTTTAAGAACAGAAATAACGTTTGGGGTGCCGAAAATTATGACGATACTACCTGGCCAAAAGCGTATATGGCATCGATGAATGCGTCGGGGAAAAATGAATGGGCAGAAGGCATGACGTTTATTACCTACATGCATTTTGACGATTTAAAAGCTTGGGAAGAAACCTTCAATACCACTGCCGAAAAGAACGACAGAGGTGAATCGTACGAAGAATTCAAAATTCGAAAAGCAGAACGGTTTCTGAGTGAAATCGAAATTAAATTCCCAGGAATTAGAGATTGTATTAAATCGATTCACACTTCAACACCACTTTCCTACCGCGATTATATAGGCGGTTCGAATGGCAATATGTATGGCTATGTGAAAGATTCTAATGATCCGATGAAATCGTTTATCGCGTCAAAAACCAAATTGGATAATTTATATCTTACAGGACAAAGCATCAATATGCACGGTGTTTTAGGTGTAACGATTGGTGCTGTGGTAACCTGTTCCGAAATTGTAGGGAAAGAATATATGGTGGATAAAATCAATAACGAAACGAAGTAGGAAAACGCATGAAAAAGCAACTTCAAGTGCTACTTTTAAGTCTTTTGTTTGGAATACTGTTTTCGTGCGGTACTTCAAAATCGTTACATCATAAACCTATTACGGAAGGCTATAACGCTACCGCTACAATAGTGAAAAAGCTTCCGAATTATGTCTTTACAACCGGCAACGATTTCTTGTTGAAAAACAAGCAAAATTTATGGGAATTGTATGTCGAAGGTGATCCGTTAGAGCGTGGTTTAGCCGCAGGAAGTCTTACCGATTCTTTACTTAAAAAGCAAGAACGCATTTTCTTTACTAAAATCGGAGATATTGTTCCATCTAAATTCAAACAACGTTTGCTACGGGCTTTTTTGAAATGGTACAATCGGAAATTATACCTCAATGTTCCTGAAGAATACAAAACAGAAATCTACGGTATCTCTGAATATACATCCCACGATTTTGACAATATTGCACCGCGCTATTTGCGAAGTTTGTACTTGCACGGCGCACACGATATTGGTCACGCACTCCAAGATTTGGCTTTGGTAGGTTGTTCTTCCTTTGCCGCTTGGGATGAAAAATCGGAAGATGGTAGTTTGATTTTAGGACGCAATTTCGACTTTTATGCGGGAGATGAATTTGCGAAAGACAAGATGGTCGCATTTGTAAAACCCGACAAGGGTTATCCATTTATGATGATTACCTGGGCGGGAATGATAGGCGTCTGTTCGGGAATGAATAATGAAGGATTAACCATAACGATAAACGCTGGAAAATCGAAAATTCCACTAATTGCTAAAACGCCCATTTCAATTCTGACAAGAGAGATTTTACAATACGCCAAGAATATTGACGAAGCGATAGCCATTGCCAAAAAAAGAAAAGTCTTTGTTTCCGAATCAATTATGATAGGTAGTGCCGCCGATAGGAGGGCAGTTTTGATAGAAGTCTCACCAAATAATTTTGGGGTTTATGATGTGCCGAATAGCAATCAACTGATTTGTTCCAATCATTTTCAAAGTGCTAATTTAAAGGATGAAAAACGCAATCAGGCACAAATTCTAAACAGTCATTCCAAATACCGATTTGATAAAATGGTCGAATTGTTTGATGAAAATCCGAAAATAAATCCGCAAATCGCCGCCGATATTTTAAGAAACCGTGAAGGATTGAACCACGAAGCTATTGGCTATGGAAACGAAAAAGCACTGAATCAACTATTGGCGCATCACGGAATTATTTTCAAACCCGAACAGCGTTTGGTATGGGTTTCTGCGAATCCTTATCAATTGGGGGAATTCGTGTGTTATGATTTGAAAGCTATTTTCGATAATCCCAATTTTAAGGATAATACTACTTCTGTACAAAAGGAATCGTTGAATATCAGCAAAGATCCATTCATCGAAAGTGATGCTTATAAAAACTATGAAAAGTTTCGGATTGAAGACCGAAAAATGGATGTCGTTTTAGAAAACAATTCCGATTTAGATTCCGATTTCAGAAAAAATTACCAATCTTTGAATCCGGATTACTGGTTCGTGTATTATAAAATTGGCTTGTATTTTTATCAGAAGAAAAACTATCAGGAAGCCAAAATCAATTTTGAAAAGGCATTAACCAAAGAAATTACAACGCTCACTGCCAAACAGGAAATTGAAAAAAAGTTAAAAAAAATAAACAGGAAATTGCAATGATTCCAAAAATAGAAACTGCATCCACAGCTGAAATTAAAATTTTTCAAGAGCAAAAGCTTTCGGAAATGCTGGCGTATGTGAAGGAACATTCTCCTTTCTACAAAAGACTTTTCGCGGGACAGAATATTGACATATCGTTGATAAAAACGATAGAAGACTTGCAAAAATTACCAGTTACTACCAAAGAAGATTTGCAGTTGTACAACAACGATTTTATGTGCGTTCCAGTGAATAAAATCATCGATTTTGCAACAACATCAGGCACTTTAGGCGAGCCTGTTACATTTGGTTTAACCGACAAAGATTTAGACCGATTAGCCTATAACGAAGCCATTTCGTTTGATTGCGCCGGAATAAAAGAAGGCGATATTGTGCAACTAATGACTACCATCGACCGACGATTTATGGCTGGATTAGCGTATTTTTTGGGCTTACGAAAAATGAAAGTCGGTGTGATTCGCGTCGGTGCCGGAATTCCAGAATTGCAATGGGATTCTATTTTAAAATACAAACCGAATTACTTAATTACTGTTCCATCTTTTTTATTAAAGTTGATTGAATATGCCGAAGCGCATAATATCGATTACAACAACTCGGGAATAAAAGGTGCGGTTTGCATTGGTGAATCATTACGGAATCAAGAGTTGGAAATGAATACCCTTTCCAAAAAAATTACAGAAAAGTGGAATATTAATCTGTTTTCAACGTACGCTTCTACAGAAATGAGTACGGCTTTCACTGAATGCGAACGCGCAATTGGCGGACATCATCATCCTGAATTGATAATTGTTGAGGTATTAGATGAAAATAACAATCCAGTAAAAGAAGGAGAATCGGGTGAATTGACGTTTACCACTTTGGGAATTGAAGCCATGCCGTTACTGCGTTTTAAAACAGGCGATATAGTAAAATTGCATCACGAACCTTGTGCTTGCGGCAGAAATACGTTGCGCATCGGACCGGTGATCGGCAGAAAACAACAAATGATAAAATACAAAGGAACGACTTTGTATCCGCCGGCGATGAACGATGTGTTGAATGATTTTGAAAACATTGAAAGTCATGTAATTGAAATTTCTACCAACGAATTAGGCACTGATGAAATCTTGATAAAATTAGCTGTGAAAGAAGAGTCGCCCCTATTTCTGAATGAAATCAAAGATCACTTCAGAGCCAAATTACGTGTTACTCCAAAAATCGAATTCACTACAAAAGAAATCCTCGACAAATTGATTTTTCATCCGATGAGTCGAAAACCTATTCACTTTTTTGATAAAAGAAATTCCACAAACTAAAAATTACTTAAAGCACTGCGAACCTAGCGTAAACCTTTGCGCTCTTTGCGGTTAAGATTTTCATTTAAAAGTTGTAATTTCGCCAAAAAATTATCCAATGCCCAAAATCGGCAACATAGAATTACCTGATTTCCCGCTATTGCTTGCGCCTATGGAAGACGTGAGCGATCCGCCGTTTCGTAGATTGTGTAAGTTACACGGTGCCGATTTGATGTATTCCGAATTCATCTCTTCAGAAGGACTGATTCGTGATGCGATTAAAAGCCGAATGAAATTGGATATTTTCGATTATGAAAGACCAGTCGGTATCCAGATTTTTGGTGGTGATGAAGAAGCCATGGCGATGTCGGCCAAAATTGTTGAAACTGTCCATCCCGATTTGGTGGATATTAATTTTGGTTGTCCTGTAAAAAAAGTCGTTTGTAAAGGAGCTGGAGCAGGCGTTTTGAAAGATGTTGATTTGATGGTGCGATTGACCAAAGCGGTAATTCGAAGCACTAATTTACCGGTTACCGTGAAAACGCGTTTGGGTTGGGACGAAAACTCTATTAATATTGATGAAGTGGCCGAACGATTACAAGATATTGGAGTGCAAGCATTAACGGTTCATGCTCGAACGCGAGCGCAAATGTATAAAGGCCACTCCGATTGGTCGCACATTGCCCGTGTCAAAAACAATCCGAGAATCACGATGCCTATTTTTGGAAATGGCGATATCGATTCGCCTGAAAAAGCATTGGAATACAAAAATAAATTCGGTCTCGATGGCATGATGATTGGGCGCGCTGCGATTGGTTACCCGTGGATTTTTAACGAAATAAAACACTACTTTAAAACAGGTGAACATTTAGCAGCTCCAACGATGATGGATAGAGTGGAAGCCGCAAGAAATCATTTAACTTGGTCTATGGATTGGAAAGGCGAACGCGTTGGAATTGTAGAAATGCGCCGTCATTACACCAACTACTTCAAAAACGTACATTCTTTTAAAGAATACAAACAGCGTTTGGTTACTACCGACGATGCCGACGGATTGTTCAAAATACTGAATGAAATCGAAGAAGTATATGCCAATTATCAGTTCGCGTAGTTAATCGAAAAGCTTTTTACTTACTCTACTACTGGCAGTTAACGTGGCGATGCAACCTAAAGAAACTATTGTCGCGAGTACTATCAACACATTTTCAAAAGTAAAAACTACTGGATAAGCTAGTGTATCGGTAATCATTATCAATTCAAATTGATGTTGTAAAAAAACGGCTAATGCTCCAATGGTAATACCAATTATTCCACCAATTGTACAGATCGAAATTCCATAAATCAAGAATATTCTTCGCAAACTTTTTACTTCAGTTCCTAAAGAAAACAGCGTTTTTAAATTCTCTTTTTTGTCGATGATGACCATAAAAATGGCGCCAGCAAAGGCGAATAAAATCATGATGATCACGAGTGTAAAAATCAAGTACAGTACAAAATTTTCGGTATTGAGCATTTTGTACAAACTCGCATTGAGTTGCGCTCTCGTTTTTATGTCAACGTTATTTCCGAAAATTTTTTTGATTTCGGAGATGACTTGAGTTTCATCGGAATTCGGTTTTATTTTGAGTTCAATTCCGGTTACCTGATTGATTTGAAATCCCATAACTTCCTGCGCCAATTCTAAATCAACAAAAACGTATTTGCTGTCGAGTTCATCACTTATAGCATAAATTCCAATCGGTGTTAAATATTCTTTGTTAAAAGCTTGTTCTTCCGATTCGATTTGACCTTTTCCAGGTTTCGGAACAAAAACCTCAAGCGGATTATTCGCATCAAAAAGTCCGAGGGATAATTTTTGTGCGATTCCATAACCAACAACGGCTTGCGTAGTATTGGGTTTCAACCAAACACCATTAAATAAATTTTTGGAGAGTGAATTTATTTGGGTGAAAGTACTGTCAACACCTTTTAAATAAGTGACTTGTTGTTTTTCTTCAAAAGAAAAAAGAACGCGTTCTTCTACCACTTTACTGTAATTGGCAACGCCTTCTATTTTTTTAAGTTCCTTTTCTTGAGATGGAGAAATAAAAAAAGATTTCCCTATAAGTGTAATTACTTTTATATCGGGATCAGCATCATTAGAAAAAGTCAAACTGAATTCTCGTAATCCGCTAAACACAGATAACACCACAAACAACGCTAATGACCCAATGATAATTCCGCTCAAAGCAATTCGGGAAATAATAGTAATAGCATTGTTTTTACTTTTACTAAAAATGTAGCGTTTTGCTATGTAAAACGGAAAATTCACTTACGATTTTTTGCGTTTTTCTAGCAAATCTCGGTTTTCTATCGGATTTTCTTTTTTTGAAAGAGCAGAATCGATTTTCTCAATATAGTCTAGAGAGTCGTCTATATAGAAAGAAAGATTTGGAACTTTTCGCAATTGCAATTTTACACGTTGCGATAAATCGTGTTTGATGAGTTGGGAATTCGACTTGATAGCTTCCAATAATCCTTTAGCCTTGTCTTGAGGGAACACACTTAAATACACCTTTGCAACAGATAAATCGGTTGTTACTACCACTTTTGATACGGAGATTACCAAGTTGGTTACGCCATTTTTCCGCACTTCACCTTGAAGAATATCTACCAAATCTTTTTGTAAAACACCACCTATTTTTTTCTGTCTGTTCGTTTCCATGGTGCAAAAATACAACTTTTTAAGTAGCCGAGCAACTGAGCAACTTAGTGGTATTGTTTTTCGAAAGTAATTATCTGATTTTTTATTAACTTAGCCACTTAGTCACTCAGCAACTTAAAAATGAGAAAAATTGAACACATCGGAATAGCAGTAAAAGATATAGAAGTTTCGAATCAGCTTTTCGAAAAACTTTTTGGTGCGCCAGCGTATAAGCAAGAAGAAGTGGTGAGCGAAGCCGTAAAAACATCCTTTTTCATGAATGGTCCTAATAAGATAGAATTATTAGAAGCAACACATCCCGATAGTCCGATAGCCAAATTTATCGAAAAAAAAGGAGAGGGAATTCACCACATCGCTTTTGATGTTGAAGATATTGTTGCCGAAATAGAACGATTGAAAAAAGAAGGGTTTATCGTTTTAAATGAAACGCCC
>JANNCY010000174.1:0-1975 GCA_031387085.1 Flavobacteriales bacterium
CAGGCAATGAAAACATTTTTCACATTGGCGAATTTTGCCAAAGCATTAATTATGCTTGCCATGTCTTTGCAATCGCCAAACTTTCTTTCGAGAACCAAACTGCCTTCACGAGGAATAAATCCTTCGTAACCATTTTCAAAAGCAATATATTTGATGTTGTCTTTTACCCAATAAAAAATGGCTTTTACTTTTTCTTCATCAGTAGAATAACCTGCAGTAATTTCTTGAGCAATGGTCTTTAATTCGACGGTTTCTTTTTCATTCAAATTTTTTATAAAACCTTTGTAGTATTCATACAGTTTGTCAACGTTTTCAAGTCCTTCTATTTTAGTATTATTGACTGTATAATCTTTAATATAGATGTTGATATGTGGAATTATATGGAGAAATCCCGATGAATTTTCTTCAAACTTGATCGGTTTGATATCTTTCATCGTCCATTTGTAAATCCATTTTCCTCTTTTTTCAGTTTTAGAAAATTCAATGGTATTATTAGGATCGTTAAAAATTTTATATCCCAAATTAATGTCTTTATCTAATTTTACTTCCAAAGTAGAATTAACAACTGGCATGTTATTTCCGAAAATGAAAGAATGAAGCAAATGATAATCTAAGAATTCGGTTTGATAATCGTAAACTTTTTTAGCACCCGCTTCCAAATTTGTAAAGATGAGTTGGCGTTCTTTTACATCGTTATAAAAAACAGAATTTTCACGTGATTGTTTCTCATTGGATTGGACCACTTTTATTTTTTTTTCTTTGCCATTACTCGTAATTACAGTGTAGGCATCGTAATCCATTAGTTTTATCAAATCAGAATAAGCGAAACTTTCCTTGTTGTTGTTGATTCCGTTTTCATTCAAAATCATCGATTCGTAAAAATTATCCTGAATGATTTTGATTTTGTTATTTTCAATAGAAATATCATACGTCTTGGTGTCGTTTAGTATGAGTTCGTTAAAATCGGGATACGTTTTTTTATAGTCATCAAAGGTCTTTTGTGCTCGACTTTGTATTCCTATAAATACAAGGATAACAAGGATATTTTTCTTATTTACTAATTTCAACCAAGTCATCGGAGTTGTATTTTTTGGTTAAGGTAATTATTCCATTGGTATAAATTGTAGTTGGACCTTGAAGTTCATCATTTTTGTAGGTTGCTTTTAACCATGGTTTTCCATCTTCTTTATAATATTCTTGAACACCTTCGTAGTCGTTATTTACAAATTGCTCTTTTTTGTAGATGTTTCCGTTAGAGTAATATTCTATCCTACTGCCGTTGAGTAAATCATTTTTATACATGGCTTCGTATTCGGGTTTGCCATTGCTATTATATATAGCGAACTTCTCTTGTTTGATTCCTTTTACTAATTTAAGGTGAATGGCTGGTTTTCCGTTTGGATAATTAGAAGTGATATCGGCAGTTTCATTTTCAATAGTTACTTTGTCGGTTACTTCACCCGTTTTATTTTTTTTGATGTAATATTGAACATTATTATTTTGAAAGCCAATAATTAGTATCAGTTCTCCTGCCTGATTGTAATATTTGTACTCGCCTTCAATATTACCATTCAATTGATTGTATTCAAATATTTTTGATTTGTTCTGATAATAACGGATTGACTTTCCATACTCTTCACCAAACAAATACTCATTGGTTAATCTTAAATTACCCACTAAGTCGTATGTTTTTTCAACACCATGCTGCATACCCGAATAATAAGGTGCTTCATAACTAATCGTTCCTAATGGACTGTAATTTTTGTAGGTATTGGATCGATCACCATTCACAAATTCAGCTTCAAGAACAGGAGCATTGTTTTTGTCTTTTATGGTGTATTTGCCATTTAATTCCCCGTTTATTAACTCAAATGTATGTGTAACAACATCATTTCGTTTTTGCGATACAACACCCGATTTGTTCTTATAATCTAACGTGTTTTCTTTTTCACCTTTTTGATTATAGTTTTCTACA
>JANNCY010000180.1:0-25147 GCA_031387085.1 Flavobacteriales bacterium
ACAGAGAAACAACAAAGTGAAATCAAATCTATTTTACTGGAACAATCTAAAAAAAGAGAAGCAAAGAGAACAGAAATGAAATCGGCGAAAGAAAAAGGAGAAAAACCTTCTGATGAGCAAAAAGCAGAAATGAAAAAGAGAATGATTGATGAGCAATTGGAAATGAAAATCAAATTGAAAAAAATTCTTACTGAAGAGCAATTAAAAAAAATGAAAGAAGTTCATAAAGAAAGAAGAGAGAACATGGGTGAAAGAAAAAATAAGGATAAAAAACCGGTTCAAAAATAAATTAAGAAATTAAATTTTGAATTTTCATGAAAATGATTTAGTTTTGAAATCTATTTACTAAAAAAAATACTTTATGAAAAAATTAATTTTTGTTTTGACCTTTATTTTTGCATTCATTTTCAATGTAAATGCACAAGATACAAAATTGTCTATCGAAGACAATGCAAAAAAAGAAGCGGCTATGTTAGCTGAAACTGTAGGATTGACTGAAACTCAAACGCAAGATTTTTACAGATTGTTTGAAATGAAATATCAAACTTTAGGAGATAAAGAACTTTCTACAGAAAGAAAGCAAGAATTCTTAAACATTGTAATGTTAAAAATTCAGGCGTCTTTAGATGAAAAACAAATGAAAAAATTAGAAGCCGATACTGAATTATTAGCTAGAATAAAAGGCACTTCAACATTTTCGAAATAAAAAAAAGCTTCCATTAAAACGGAAGCTTTTTTTTTATAATAGTTTTGCCACTTTACCAATAGCGTGAATAGTAAAGTCTAAATCTTCATAAGTCAAAGCGTCGGTGATAAACCAAGTTTCATAGGCCGAGGGTGCGATATAAATTCCTTCATTTAACAAGCCGTGAAAGAATTTTTTAAATGTTTCATTATCTCCCTTTTTGGCCGTTTGAAAATCAATTACTTCATTTTCATCAAAATGAACTGAAATCATTGACCCAACTCTATTGATTGTAAAAGAGACATTGTTTTTTGTTAATACAGCGACAATTCCTTTTTCTAAATAGGCAGTTTTTTCTTCTAATCGCTTAAAAAGTTCCTTATCATTATTTATCTCTTGTAGCATGGCTAATCCTGCGGCCATTGCTAATGGATTTCCGGATAACGTTCCTGCTTGATAAACCGGACCAAGTGGTGCTAAATAATTCATAATTTCATTCTTTGCTGCAAAAGCACCCACTGGTAATCCACCACCAATTACTTTTCCGAAACATACTATATCGGCTTTGATGTTGTAAAGTTCTTGAGCGCCGCCTTTAGCAAGACGAAATCCGGTCATTACTTCATCAAAAATTAATAAGGTGTCATTTGCATTACAAAGTTGGCGTAATCCTTCTAAAAATCCTTTTGACGGGGAAATACAGCCCATATTACCCGCAACGGGTTCAATTATAATGGCAGCGATTTCATTTTTATTGGCGTTGAATAATTGCGCTACGCTTTCTAAATCATTATAATTGGCAAGTAACGTATCTTTTGCGGTTCCTTGGGTAACGCCAGGACTATTAGGAATTCCAAAAGTACTGGCTCCGCTTCCAGCCTGAATTAAAAAAGAATCGGAATGACCGTGATAACAGCCGGCAAATTTTATTATTTTATCTCTTTTGGTGTAACCACGTGCCAACCTTATCGCACTCATACACGCTTCTGTTCCTGAATTTACAAAACGAATTTTATCGATATTCGGAACCATTGAAATGGCTAATTCGGCAATTTTAGTTTCTAATTCTGTGGGCATTCCGAAAGAAGTTCCCAATTTGGCTCTTTCAATAATAGCATTTATAACAGGTGGATGTGCGTGCCCTAAAATCATTGGCCCCCATGAATTGATATAATCAATTAATCGATTTCCATCTTCATCATAGAGATACGCCCCTTTTGCACTTTTTGCAAAAATAGGTGTTCCCCCTACTCCTCTGAACGCCCTTACTGGCGAATTTACGCCTCCAGGAATTACTTTTTCTGCCTCAGCAAAAAGCTGACTACTTCGTTGATAAATCATTCTTTTATTATTTTATTTGTAACGATTGCCCAATAAATATGGTATTATCGATAATGTTATTTTTCCTTTTTAAATCTTCTATGGAAATACTGTAACGTTTGGAAATAGAATACAGCGTGTCTCCTTTAATGACCGTGTGCTGATTCGAATTTTGTGTTACGACACTTTCTAATTTTGGAAAGGGATTCTTTTCTAAAGGCTTGTAATCTATTCCTAAAACCTCTGCATCATATTGCTGCAATTGGTAGCGTTCTATTAGTGAGATAAGTTTAGTCGGATAGGCTTTATCAGTAGCATAACCAGCATCTTTTAAGCCTTTTGCCCATCCTACATAATCGTTTTTTTCTAATTTAAAAAGTGGAATGTAATATTTACGTGTGGATAAGAAAATAGAGTGATCTCGATAGGATTCTTCAGGATTAGCATATTTTCGGAAACATTCTTGGGCTTCGTCATCGTCGTATTTAACGCTCGGACCTTCCCATTCTTTATGGCATTTTATTCCGAAATGATTATTGGCTTGCTCACTTAATGGACCGGTTCCTGCACCCGATTCTAAAATACCTTGACCAAGTGTTATGCTTGCCGGAATTCCGTATTGAACCATGTCTTCTTTTGCAATGTTTTTATATTTTTCGATATATTCTAACACCAAAGTTGTGGTAACTTTTACTCGGGTTGTCGCTTCAAGAATTTCGGTTGTTGGATTATTTTGCTGTTGCTGATTTGTAGTAGTGGTAGTATTTTCTGTAGGTTTTGCTATAGGTTTTTTAATGGTGCGAACCACTTCTTTTGATGCTTTTGGAGTTACTTTTGTAGTTCTGTCAATAGTTTTAGAAGAACCACATGCGATACATAAACAAAGTAAAAAATAAAGAATACTTTTTTTAATCATTGTAATTTAGTGTTGGTAATTTTTTGTTTTTCAATTTTAAATTCATTCCTGCAATTCCTTGTAAACCTCCTGTGTGAATGAGCAGTATTTTTGAATTTTCCGGGAAATAATTTTGTTGGATTAAATTTATAACGCCAAAAACCATTTTTCCGGTATAAATTGGATCTAAAGGAATACTGTTTTCTTTGTAAAATGCGTTCATAAATGCGATTAATTCCTCTGTTACTTTAGCGTAGCCTCCAAAATGATAATCGGTAATTAATTCCCAATTTTTCTTTTGGGCAAATTTACAAATATCTTTTTGTAAAAAATCACCTTTTAAAGCGGGAAATCCAATAATTTTTTGGTGTGAAAACGAACTGTTTATTATTCCTGAAATAGTTCCTCCTGTTCCAACGGAACAACAAATACTATCGAAAATTACATCTGTAGTTTGGATTATTTCTTCACAACCTTTAATGGCTAAATCATTGGTTCCGCCTTCTGGAATGATATAACATTCGCCATATTTAACTATGAGTTTCGCTTCGTTTTCTGTCTTTAAATGGTACTCTTCTCGAGAAATAAAATCGAATGTCATTCCGCATTCTTTTGCAAATAGCAAAGTTGGATTTTCATTTATTTTAGATGCTAATTCCTCACCACGAATAATACCAATCGTTTTAAATCCGTTTTCTTTTCCGGCAAAAGCAACAGCAGCAATATGATTAGAGTAAGCGCCTCCAAAAGTCACTAATGTGGTTTGGTGTTCATTTTTCGCTTGAAGTAAATTGTACTTTAGTTTTCTGTATTTATTTCCAGAAACAAAAGGATGAATTAAATCTTCTCTTCTGATGTACAATTCAATTGAAGTGTTTTGTAAAGGGATTTTTTGGGTGATGATTTCCAAAATCGATATTTTTTTCAAAGTTAAGCAACTGAAAATTGTATTCATAAAAAAAGCATCCACAACTATGAATGCTTTTTATTTTATTTTAAAAACAATTAATTATTTCTCTTAACAATAATTTTTTGCCCTAGACTTTTATTATCGGTTGTTCGCAATTTTACGACGTAAATACCATCGCTTAAATTATTAGTTGGAAATTCATACGTTGCATTTATTCCTACATTTACTTTGTCAAATACTATTTTTCCTAAAACATCGTATAATGTAACCGATTTAATTTCTAATAAATTCGGGTTGGAAATAGAAAGTAACTGATTGGAATTATTTTGAACAATTACAAAATTGCTGCTCAAGTTATCATCAAGAACAAGTGCTTGATCATTTTTGAAAGTAATTTCAAATCGATTATTGTAAACGCCTGGCGCAAGATTTAATTCGTAATAATTTTCTTTAATACTATAGTATATACCGGTTAAACCATCGTATAAATACACTGCTTCAGCTGCATCAAAATTCAGAAATTCGGCAGCTTGGACTTTAAAAGAAGCTATACCAGTACCATTGTTTTTAAAACCTACTGCGAATCGTTTATCGATATCAAAAGTGGTTGCAGAGTGAATATACTCGGTGTTTCCTAAATAAAAATAAAAATCAATAGGTAAATTACTCGATAATTCAGGATTTATTGTATCTGATCTGTCTACACCATCAACACAACCATTCATAAAACAAAGAGCTAGTTGTCTAATAGCACCGCTATTTAGAGAGCAATTGATTTTAATGTGCGGAGGTGGTGCTTTGCTTATTTGGGTATAATCAGTACCTGCTACATTTGGAATATTATCATAAAAACCATAATCAATAGTAGTTGTAGCATTTGCATTTTTTTGGAAAACCGAATCACTTCCTTCTTTTTCAAAAACGCGTTGCGTATTTTGAAAAGTTGCATTTCCATTAGTAATACCTTTAACCATAAAACCTTGACCTACTGGCGCAAATCTGCCTAAATTTACATTTGTAGTACTTTCCGCTGGAGGATTTGGATCTGGTATTTGATCTCCTGATAAAGTATAATAATACATAACCGCATTGGTATAATAATAACCATAACCTTCAGTTGTTGCAAAGTTGTAGGTTGCATAACCACCATGATATGATGTTAAGTTGTGTGAGTTTGTTGTTGGATCTTGAACCCAATAATAAGCTCTTCCATCTAATATCGTGCTATTATCATCAAAAAATTTCTTCAAATCAATCGCTGATGGATAGGGATTGCCAGTTAGAGTATAAAGTCCAACTCCTGAATTGATCGTAATATTGCCATCATTTGGCATGCCTCTAAAGTCATAACGTTGCTTACTTCCTGGGTTATTGGTCACATTTTCACCAACATCAGTTGCATCTGTTCCATTTGTTCCTTTCATAGAAAAACCTTGCCCTGCTGCAATAGTTGTAGCTGTACCTACAGTTTCCCAACCAAAATAGCTATTAGAAGGATTTCTGTATTTATAAATCCAATACCACGCAATAGTCAGTTCGCCAGGAGAATCATTTGTAGTACCATTATAACTTCCTGTTGTGGATATTGGAGTGGAATTAATAGTTGTAGTTGGCCTATTGAACATAGTAATGCCAAATAGATTATTTAAGTTTTTATCTAAACTGTTTAGTGTTCCATTCCCTACAGGTGAGCACCAGTAATTATAGGCATAACTGTTTACTGTTCCTTCTTGAAAGGCCGATAATTCACCGGTTCCTGAATTGGTTGAGAAACTTGTAGATCCTTGCAATAATTGTCCTTCTTTTCTTAGAAATAAATTTCCACTTGTGCCATTTACATCTAGATCTCCTTGCAAATTAACATCTCCTTTAACATAGATATAACTACCTTTATTGTATACATAACTGTTGTCCTTTACAAAAAGTTGTGCGTTAATTTCATTTGTAAAAACAAACAAAATTATAGTCAATAAAAAATATCCAATCTTTCTCATAATCATTGTTATAGATGCCAAAGTTAAAAAAAAATTAATACTTTGTGTTTATTCCCACATATTTTACTTGAAAAATACTTAGTCGATATAAAATGTATTTCTTCGATTTTTATATTATTTTTTTACAATATCAACTTATTTGTTTTTACAAATTTATAATTTGAAAAAAATCTAAAGACAAACAAAATATTTTCCATTTCACACTATCTAATTTACTGAAAAGTTGCACTTTAACTAGTAATTTAGCTATTGGTCGATAATTCTTGGCTTTACTTTTTTAACCTATTATTTTTATACTCCAAATCAAAATAATTACATTTAAAGTATTTCAACTGCTTTTAATTTTATCCGATTAAAAAATGATCTTGCAGTTTTGTCATTTTAAATGATGTAAAGACTTACTATATGATGAAAAAATACTCCAATTCGAAATCGTTGAAAACAAGTCTATTATTTCCATATTTCTTGTTTAATAAAATGATATCTTCACCTAAGAATTTTATCTTGTTTCTTTTGATTTTCTTGGGATATAACAATGTCTATTCTCAATCTCCTTCTACATTTACAACATCTGGCACTTGGATTTGCCCTCAAGGTGTAACTTCAATTCAAGTAGAAGCAATTGGTGGTGGTGCTGGCGGAAGAAATACAGCAAACACTAATGGTCATGTTGGTGGTGGTGGTGGTGGTGGTGCTTATGCAAAAAGAGTTGGTGTAACCGTTGTTCCTGGAACAACTTATACAATTACTGTTGGAGCAGCTGGTAATGGTGGTTCTGCAACTGTTTCAAGTACAGCTGGCTCTAATTCTACAGCTACATTTGGAGGAGTAATCATTACAGCAGCTGGAGGATCCATTGGAGTTGCTAGTGGTACAAATGGTTTAATTGCAGGTGGTGCTGGAGGAACAGTTGCTGCAAGTCTTGGTGATATAGGCAACATCTTCGCGGGTGGAAATGGAGGTAGTGGATTGGGAAGCAGTAGTACGGGAGGTTCTGGTTCCGGCGGCGGCGGCGGAAGTGCAGCTGGATCAGGCGGAACATCAAATGCAGGTACAAACGCAACAGCAGTAAACACTCCTGGTAACGGTGGAAATGCTGTTACAAATTATGGTGGTGCTGGTGGTGCTGGTGGATACAATACAACTGGAGGTGCAGCCCCAGCAGTTGCTGGAAATTACGGGGGCGGGGGCGGTGGTGCGGGTCATAAAGGGAATAGTGGAGGTGCCGGTCAACCTGGTGTCATTATAATAACTTTTACTTGCCCTACAGAAACTGCAGCTGCAGGCTCTGATCAATCAATTTGTTTATCAACTGCAACTTTAGCAGGGAATGCACCAACTTCAGCTGGATTAACCGGTTTGTGGACAGTGGTATCTGGTACAGCAACAATAACAACACCTACCTCTCCAACTTCCGGTGTAACTGGATTAGTAGCAGGTACTTCAGCAACATTACGTTGGACAATAGATAATGGTAGATGCGGTAGTACATCTGACGATGTTGTAATTACAAGAAGTGCTGTCCCTTCAGCATCCATAACTCCATCCCCGGCTACTCTTGCAACAGGAGTTTGTTATGCTGGAACTAGCCCAATAACAAGTATTTCATGGGCTGCAACTGCTACAGCAACATCCTACGATGTGTATTTTGGAGCAGGAGCTTTACCAGTACCCGTTACTGCAAATGTTACTACAAACTCATATACGTGTGGTACTTTATTAGCAAGCACCACCTATTCTTGGAAAGTGGTAGCAAAAAACGCATGTGGTGATGCTGTCGGATCTACTACATGGACATTTACAACAGCTGGAACGCCATGTGCTGTATATTGCACGCCTACAGCTTCAAGCGGAATGGATGGCACTGGAATAACCAATGTTTCTTATAGTTCTGTTAATAATACAACAAGTAATACAACCGTTTATAATGACTACACTTCATTAGTAGGCAATGTAGTTCAAGGCGCTGCTATGCCAATAAGTGTAACTACTGCTACCGGAACTAAAAGATATAACATCAAAATTTGGGTAGATTGGAATAATGATGGCGACTTTTTAGATACAGGTGAGGAAATGTTTTCTGGCACTGTTAAATCAAATACTATAAATGGAGTACTAAATATCCCACTTGCAGCTACCTTAGGAAATCACAGAATGCGTGTAGGAATCACTCAAGGTCAAGGCGCTAGTTCAGAAACTGCAACACCGTGTTTTACTGGTATTAAAGGTGCTTTTGAAGATTATACATTAAATATTACCGGCGCAGCGGGTTGTACAGTTCCCCCAACCGTAAGTAGTAGTCCGTCAAGTGTTAGTATTGCTAATGGAGGTAATACAACATTTACCGCTACCTTCGGAAACTCTCCTACGAGTTATGTATGGGAAGTGAGTTCTGATGGTGGTACTAATTTTACAACCATTACAAATGGTGGTGTATATTCAACAGCAACAACTGCTACCTTAACCGTTACCGGAGTTACATCTGGAATGAATGGATTTATTTATAGAGTTTCTGCTAGTAACGCTTGTGGTACTTCAGCCTATTCTACATTAGCAACTTTAACAGTAACTGTTACCTATTGCTCACCAACTTCAACATCTTCTTCTCATTACATTTCTAGTGTTTCATCTGAAGGTAATTTAAATGATGTATCATCCGGAATAACTGGGTATTCAATTGGAGGTTATGGGAATTTTTCATCAACCACAATTGCCAGACAAATTCCAGGTGGAGGTATCAATATTAACATTGAATTGACAGGTGCTTCAGGTCAATTTGTTAGATGCTATGTCGATTGGAACGGAGACGGAGTTTATGCAGATCCTAGCGAACAAGTATATTCTTCTGGAACTACCGCTTTCACATCTACTTCTTTTGGATTTGTAGTACCTGTTTCCCAAGCACAAGGAAATTACAGAATACGTATACGATCAAGAGCTTTCACTGATTCGTCAACTATTGCTCCTTGTACAGCAGGATATTTAACTGGAGAAACAGAAGATTATACTATTGCAATAGTTCCTGATTGTGCTGCACTTATCCAAAGTGTTACCAATGGGTCTGTTTGTGGCGCCAACAATCCTGTAACAATAAGTGCTGTCGGATTGGGAGGAACTACAAAATACCGATGGTACCCTACCATAACTGGAGGAACTTGGGAAGCAGAAACTGCTACAGGAACCTACAGTCCAACATTAAGTGCAACAAAAATTTATTATGTTACCGCTTTTAATGGAAGTTGCGAATCACTTGTAAGAACACGTGTTGTGGCTAAAGTTATTCCAACTGCCAACATCAGTTTTACGCCAACATCTCCGGTTGTTTGCGGTGAAGATACTGTGCTAACAATAACTGCTGCAAGTGATACTGTTGAAGAAGATATTTTTTACGAGACTTTTGAAGGCACAACCATTGGTCTAACTGCTACAATGCCAACAGGAGTAATACCAACAAGCGCTGGAACTGATTCTCCATGGAGTGTTAAAACCAGTACCTATCAACCAACAACAACTGCTGTATGGCGACCTGCTATCAATTCAGGAAGTATAGATAATAATTTTGGATTTACATCATCTGATTATAATGGGGCCAATATCGTAACCCGATATACAACTAGTACTTCATACAGCACCAATAACTTTTTAGACCTTAGTTTATCTTTCAATATGTTTTTTTCATCCTATAGTAATATTGCAAGTGAAAATTTTAAAGTGCAAATCTCACTAGATAATTCAACATGGGCAGATATAGCAACGTATACTTCCGATCAAGGTTCTGCTTCAAAATTTAAATCGGAGTTACTAACCATACCTAATACCTATTTAAATAAAGGCACTATTTGGCTTCGTTTTCAATATACTTCTGGTGGTTGGAAAGATGGTTTTGCTATTGATGAAATTCGATTTTACGGAACAAAACAGTTGAACACCTCTTTTTCTTGGAGTAGTGCTACACCTGTTTCAGGTTACACTAACTTAGCGTGTACCATTAATTATACGAATCAGTTAGTATCTACTATCTATTTAAAACCTACTTTGACACAAATGGAAGCCACTAGTTTTCCAATAACCGTGACGGCAACTTTAGCAAATGGATGTCCAATTTCGCAAGTGATGACTGTTGCAAATAATTCACGAGTGTGGAAAGGTATAGATGTAGTTGATGCTACCAATTGGAATGATGTTGACAATTGGAAACCAGCTGCCATTCCTACAATTGATAATTGCGTTATTATCCCGAATACTTCAATTGTTAAAGGAACTGCTTATCAGGCATTTGCTAAAAATCTCGTTGTTAAATCGACAGGTAATTTAAATGTCCAACCAGGTAATTCTATCACCGTTAAAGAATGGGTTAATGTTGATGACGCTGCAGGAGGTATTTTTGAATTAGAAAATACCGCAAGTTTAATTCAAGTAGACAATGTGGCTAGTAATATCAATACAGGGAAAATAAAATACAAAAGAAATGCTAACTTAAGAAGATATGACTATGTTTATCTTTCATCGCCTGTAGAAAGTCAAGTTGTTAGTGGTATAACACAAGCACCTCTTGTATCTGGACCAGTTTATAAATGGAATCCGACTATTGCCAATCCAAATGGAGGAGAAGGAAATTGGGAATATGCCTACGGGGATACTATGGTACTTGGAAAAGGATATACTGTAAGAAGTCCTGATAGTTTTCCGCTAACATATACTACTTATTATGGTCTTTTCAAAGGTGTTCCTAACAATGGCATTATTACCATTCCGGTTTCTAGAGGTACCTTATCTATAATCCCTCCTTATCTAGGTAACAATGGGACTGAAATAAATAGCTATAGTGATAATTGGAATCTAATTGGAAATCCATATCCGTCTTCTATTCGTGGAAGCCAATTTTTATTTGACAACCGCACTAAAATTGAAGGAAATTTAAGAATATGGACACATCAAACATTACCCAATGCAACACAAGCACAACCTTTTTACGGCTCTTTTGGTTATAATTATACACCAAATGATTATTTATCCTATAATTTTACAGGAACTAGTTGCTGTCCATTAGCACCACTTGAGTTATATGTTGGAGCTGGTCAAGGTTTTTTTGTTCAAATGATAGATGGACCCGCAACTACTGATTTTGTAACTTTTAATAATACGCTAAGAGATGGTGTTTATGACAATAGTTTTTTCTTTAAAAATGCTAATTTAGCTACAACAGCCACTACGAATATTCCAATCGATGTTAACAATATAAAAAGAAACAGAATTTGGTTGGATTTAGTCAATTCATCCAATCAGTCAAGCAGAATTCTTGTCGGAAATATCGAAGGAGCAACAAATGGCAGAGATAGTTTGTTTGATGCCAATGCAGAAATAAGTGGAGCTTTTACATTCTACTCTATAATTGGTGATGCTAAATTTTTCATTCAAGGAAGAGCTATGCCATTTAATATTACTGATGAAGTACCCTTGGGAATAAAAGTGCCAACTGCAGGAAACTACTCTATTGCCATTGCCGCTGTTGACGGTTATTTTGTTGAAAAAAGGGTTTTTATAAAAGACATGCTTTTAAATACTGTTCATAATTTAAAAACAGCGCCATATCAATTTACTTCTCCTGCCGGACAGTTTGATAGCCGTTTTAAAATAGTATATTATAATACACCAGTAAATAATAAAAATATTGATTATGAAAATTCTGTCAAAGTAGTAACTAATGATGTTATTGAAGTACAATCAACAAAAGAATCGATAGACACAATTGTAGTATATGATATTTTAGGAAGAACATTGGGAACGTATACTAAAATCGATGCTAATGAATTTACTATTCGTAATTTGATAAAAACCAATACTGCTTTACTGCTACAAATAAAACTTCAAAACGGAATTATTGTAAATGAAAAAGTAATATATTAATATATTATAGTTATAAAATTCTTCAAAACCTTTGCAATCAATGCAAAGGTTTTTTTTATGTCTTGCATCAAAAAAAAGTATTTGTAAACATAAATACTTGCAATTAAAACTCAGTTTTACTCCTTTGCAGTTATGACAATTGCAACATCCTTCCTTTAAAATTACACTACTTTTTAAATAAAAATCCTACGATTTACATGGATTAATTTTAATAAATCCAATCCAAAACAGTTAATACATCAATAACTAATCGTGTAAAGTTGATTAATTGTAAGAAAAATTATATTTTTAATTAATAATTATGTATTTCATCGGTTTTATTTGTATTTAATCGATATAGTATATACATTTGTTTCTGTTTATTAGGAATTTTAAAAAAATAGAAAAATTTTATTACTAATTCCAATACGTTTTTTTTAAAAAATAATAATAACGAGATACAATTTTTCAAAGTGTTCAACATTAATTTATTACAAGATGAAAAACAATTACCCAAATCTTACATCGTCTAATAGAATTTCTTTTTTTATAGAATTCTTTTTTTGTAAAACACAAAGAAAACCAACAATTTTAATTGCTTTGTTTTTTCTTTTATTTGGATGGAACAATTCCTATTCACAATTTCCTGGTAGTGATAATGTACCTGGTATTGGTAAAACTTATACTATACCCGCTGGAGTTACCTCTGTAACGGCTAGTACTTGGGGTGCTGGTGGTGGTGGTGGTGGAAGTAATGTAGCGACTAATTCAGGTGGAAATGGTGGTGGTGGCGGTGGTGCATCCACAAGAGTTATTCTGGTAACTGGAGGCACAACACTATTTACATACACTGTTGGTGCTGGTGGTACTGCCGGAGCAGCAGCAGGTGGGGCAGGTGGAAACGGAGGATTGTCATCAATATCTTGTGTTACACCAGCTGTAAGTATGACAACAAATGGAGGTACTGGTGGTTTAGGAAATGCTGTAGCTCTTAATAATCCAACCAATAGTGGTGGTGGAACAGCTTTAGGTGGTACCACTAACAGTAACGGAATAAATGGAACTCGTGGTGGCGCAAATGGACAAGTTGGAGGAGACTCAGGCACCGTTCTTACTGTATTCGGCGCTGGTGCAACTCCAGCAGTTTCAAATAATATTGGAAATCCTGGAATCAATCCAGGTGGTGGTGGTGGTGGTGGTGAAGCTACTACAGGTGGTAGTGGAGCTAGAGCCGGAAATGTTGGAGGTGCTGGTCAAGTTACTTTTCAATTTATTCGTGTCACTAATATTTCTCCTGGCCCTGCGTGTATCGGAAGTACTATAACTATTACAGGTGCTAATTTTGCATCGGGAGTTACTACCGTTTCTATAAATGGAACCGCGTGTACAAGTGTAACATGGCAAAGTGCAATATCAATTACAGCTGTTGTTGCAGCTGGTACAACTTCAGGTACCGTAGTCATTTCAAATCCAAACGGAACTAATAATGGACAAACATTAACCGTTAATCCTCTTCCATCAGCAATTGCTGGTGGTGCACTTACAGTTTGTACTGGCGCTAGTACAGTTGCTTTTACAGATGCAACCCCTGGTGGTACTTGGTCGATTACTGCAGGAACTGGATCAGCATCAATTACTGCTGGTGGTATTGCTACTGGTATTACTGCTGGAACTGTTACTGTTGTTTATACACTTCCAACAGGATGTTTTGTTACTAAAGCTTTAACAGTAAACCAAACTCCAGTTGCAATTGGAGGTGGAGCTGCAACAGTATGTGTTAGTCAAACGACAGCTGCTTTTACAGACGCAACCCCTGGTGGTACTTGGTCGATAACTGCAGGAACTGGAACAGCTTCTATTACTGTTGGTGGTATTGTAACTGGTTTAACAGCCGGAACAGTAACTGTTGTATATACATTAAGCGGATGTACTGCTTCTACTTCATTAACCGTTTATGCAATACCTTCTGACCCTGCAAATCCAACAAGTAATAGTCCACAATGTGTTTCACCTGGTGTAACGCTTACAAGAACTGGTACACCACCTGGAACTGAAACTTGGTACTGGCAAACGACTGCTTTAGGAACTACTACGACTAGTAGTGGTGCTACTTATAATGTTACCGTTACTGGAACGTATTACATAAGATCACGTAATAACACAACAGGTTGTTGGAGTGCATCGTCGGGAAGTTTAGCCGTTGTGGTTAATTCAGCTCCTAGTTCTGCACCAATAACTCCAGTACCATCAAGTGGCGCAACAAATATTTGTTACGGCGGTACTGGTCCTTTAACAAGTATTTCTTGGGCTGCAACCTCAGGTGCTACTTCCTATGATGTGTATTTTGGAGCTGGTAGTTTACCCGGAACAGTTACTGCAACAGTAGCAACAAACTCCTACTCTGTTGGGACTTTATTAGCAAATACAACTTATTATTGGAAAGTAATAGCTAAAAATTCATGTGGTTCTAGTCCAAGCTCATCTACTTGGACATTCATAACAAAAACGACACTTTGCTATTGTACACCTACAGGTTCAGGGACAGTTGATGGAAATGGAATTACAAAAGTGACTTATAGTTCTGTTAACAATTCAACAACTGGGAATACAGCCTATAACGATTACAGTACGACACAAATTGGCAATGCATTACAAGGTGCTACTATGCCTATTACTGTAACCACTTCTACAAATGATTCTGGTGGTAAATCAAAAGAATATAATATATATATCTATGTCGATTGGAATAATGATGGCGATTTTGATGATGCTACAGAAAACACGCATTCCGGAAAAGTGAAATCAAATGCTTTTAATGTTTTTATTAATGTACCATTAACAACTTCAATTGGTTATCATACTATGCGAATTGGAATTGCAGAAAAAAAAGGAAATGGTAATGGAAATGAAATACCAACTCCCTGTTATAATGGGATTAAGATTGCCTATGAAGATTATACTATAAATGTTACAGCAGCGGCAGGTTGCTCCGGTTCAGCACCTACAGTAACAACTAGCCCCGCAAATGTTACTATTGCTAACGGTGCTAACACCTCTTTTACTGGTACTTTTGGCAATTCACCTACTAGTTATTTTTGGGAAGTAAGTACTGACGGAGGAGTTAATTATACTACTCTTACTAATAGTGGCGTTTACACAAATTCAACTACGACTACTTTAAACCTAACTGCAGTAACTGCAGCTATGGACGGTTTTTTGTATAGAATTACAGCTACTAATGCTTGCGGTAATAAAACAAACACAACAGTGGCAAAGTTAACAATTTCAACTGCCTTTTGTGCTCCAACACATTTATTTACAACTCACTGGATTTCAAGAGTTTTTACGGATGGAAATTTGAAAGACACTTCTTATTCGGGAACACCAGCTATGTCTACAAATGGATATGCCGATTATAAAAGCATCGTCATTGGACGACAATCGCCAGGGGGTGGTTTAAATATTTCATTTGAATTGGGTTCTACTTCTGCAGGTCCAACTGCCAATAGATCTCGTGTTGCTGCATGGGTAGATTGGAATGGAAATAATGTTTTTGATACTACCGAAAAAGTTTATACTACTGGTATTTATGGTGTATTGGAAGCTACTTTTGGAATTGTAGTGCCGTATGAAATTCAACCAGGTAATTACAGATTGCGATTAAGAACAAGAAATACAGGTGAAGTTACAGATCCATGCTTATCAACAGGTGTTGCTGGTGAAACTGAAGATTATACAATTTCAATCGTTGCCGATTGTGCCGCCGAAATATTAAGTGTAACCGATGGCCAATCTTGCGGAGTCAACACTGCGGTAACCATGAGAGCACAAGGTTTAGGAGGTACAACAGAATACCGTTGGTATACTGTACCAAAAGGAGGAACATCTGAAGCTGTAACAACTATTGGTCAATACAGCCCAGTATTAGCTGCAACAAAAATATATTACGTTGCTGCATTTAATGGAAGTTGTGAAACATTAGTAAGAAAAAGAGTCAAAGCAACAATTACTCCTGCTGCGAGTATCATTTTTGATCCTTTAGAACCTAAAACGTGTGAAGAAGAAACCATAATTACCATTAGTGCAGCCAGTGATTTTACAGAAATAGAATTATTTTATGAAAATTTTGAAATAGCACCTATTGGATTAACTGCTGATATGCCTTATTCCTATCTTCCTGGTTTAGATTCACCATGGCAGGTAAAAGAAAGTACGTATCAACCTGCAACAACTGACGCTTGGAAACCAGCAACGAACTCAGGAGCCAATGAAAATCTTTTTGGGTTTTCAACTTCTGATTATGTTGGCGCAAAAATTCAAACACGATATACCACAACATCATCATTTAACACAACCGCTTTTGTTAGTCTATCTTTAGATTTCAGCATGTATTTTTCATACTATGGTAGAGTTGGTGAAGATTTTAAAGTACAAATTTCGGATAATGGTACTACTTGGAATGATTTAGCAACTTACACATCCGATCAAGGTTTTGCCTCACAATTTAAAACATTTACTATTGCTGTTCCCAATTCTTATTTAAACAAAACTACAGTTTCACTTCGTTTTCAATACACTTCGGGTGATTTAGCTTGTGTTATGCCGAGTAGTTGCGGATGGTCTGATGGTGTAGCTATTGATGATATTCGATTTTATGGAATCAAAGAGTTAAATACTACTTTTGTATGGACTAGTCCACCTGCGGTACCAGTTGCAGGATTTCTTGATCAAGCTTGTACAATCCCGTATGCAGGAGAACTTTTATCTAAAATTTATTTAAAACCTACGCTAACACAATTAGAAACGACACAATTTCCTATCACAGTTATTGCTACTTTAGGTAATGGCTGTCCAATCACACAAGTTATCAATGTAATTAATAATGCCCGCGTTTGGAAAGGTCTAGATGTTATTGATGCCACTACTTGGAATGATGTTGATAATTGGAAACCTGCTTCTGTGCCAACACTAGAAAGTTGTGTAATTATCCCAAACAATTCAATAGTTAAAGGCACCAATTTTCAAGGTTACGCTAAAAACGTAGTGGTAAAATCTACTGGTAATTTAAATGTCCTGTCTGGAAATTCTTTAACTGTTAAAGAATGGGTACGTGTTAATACTGGTGGCGTATTTCAATTAGAAAACACAGCCAGTTTAGTACAAATTGATAATGTTGCTAGCAATAATAATACTGGCGAAATAATATATAAAAGAAATAGTACCGTCAGAAAATATGATTATATCTATTTTAGTTCTCCTGTCGAAAATTATCTAGTTGATAGTATAACACAAGCTGATATTATAACACTGATACCTTATACAAATGGACCAATTTACAAATGGAATCCTACTATTGCCAATCCAAATAATGGAGAAGGAAATTGGGAATATGCAATCGGAGACACTATGATAAATGCCAAAGGTTATGCTGTGAGAACTCCTATTGATTTTCCACTTGTACCTACTACCTTTTATGGCAAATTTACAGGAAAACCAAATAATGGTATTATAACTATACCGGTTTCCAGAGGAACTGACCAAAATACATCTTTTCATATTGGAACTAATGGTATTGAAATTAATAACTATAGTGATAACTGGAATCTTATTGGAAATCCATATCCATCATCTATAAGAGGTAGCCAATTTTTATTTGACAACCGTACTAAAATAGAAGGTAATTTAAGAATTTGGACCCATTCAAATTTACCTTCAAACACACAAGCAAATCCATTTTATGGTTCATTTCAATATAACTATACACCAAATGATTATTTATCTTATAATTTTACTGGAACTAGTTGTTGCCCGTTAGCTGCAGATGATATATTTGTTGGTGCTGGACAAGGTTTCTTTGTTCAAATGAAAGATGGTGCCGCCACTACCGATTTTGTTACGTTCAATAATACAACTAGAGGTGCGACTTTTGACAACAGTTATTTCTTTAAAAATGGAAATCAATATACTACCAATACAGAAGATGAAATTATTGATATTAACAATATAGAAAGAAACAGATATTGGTTAGATTTGATTGATTCATCAAATCAATCCAGTAGAATTCTTATCGGAAATATCGAAGGCGCAACTAACGATAGAGATAGTTTTTACGATGCCAACGCAGAAGTTGGTGGTGCTTTTACATTTTATTCTTTAATAGGCATCGCTAAATTTTTCATACAAGGAAGAGCTGTGAATTTTGATATTTTTGATGAAGTACCATTGGGAATAAAAGTACCAACAGCAGGAACTTACTCTATTGCAATAGCAGCTATTGATGGCTATTTTAATGAAAAAAATGTATATGTAAAAGACATGCTTTTAAATACGGTTCATGACTTAAAAGCTTCACCTTACCAATTTACTTCGGCAGCCGGACAATTTGATAACCGTTTTAAAATCACATATTATAATTCACCTTTGAGTACTTCGGACTTTGATTATCAAAATTCGATTAAAGTAGTAACGAATGATGCTATCGAAATCCAATCAACCAAAGAACCTATCGAATCAATAACTGCATTTGATATCTTAGGAAGAACATTAGGAACTTATACTAAAATCAATGCTAATGAATTTGCAATTCGTAATCTAATAAAAAGCAATACTACTTTATTGCTACAAATCAAACTTCAAAACGGCGTTATTGTAAATCAAAAAGTAATCTATTAAATCCGTAAAAATAAAAATCTAGAAAAAAACCTTTGCATTATTTTGTAAAGGTTTTTTTATATTTATGATAACTTAAAAGGAAAAATAAACACATTAACAACAAAAAAAAAATCACTTCAAAAAAAAAACATAAATTAGTAGCCGACAAATGCATTGATTTGTATCAGTAATAATCCATTCTATAATGACTACTCCAAATTTAAAACTACTTTTTTTATTCTTTTTTGTAATTACAAATTCATTTTGTCAAATCGGAATTGGAAACACCGACCCAAAAGCAACTCTAGATATTACAGCCACAAATGCTACAGGTACAGCAACAACTGTAGATGGAATAATTATACCAAGAGTAACTAGAGAACGGGCTCAAAGTATGACTAGCGTTCCAACTTCTACTATGATTTATATCAATGAAGTCGCAACTGGCTCAGCAACTGGAACAACAGCTAGTGTTACTTCTATTGGATTTTATTTTTACAATGGTACTACTTGGGAAAAAATAACTACAGGTGCCACTACCGATTGGTCTTTAACTGGTAACTCTGGAACTACCGCTGGAACCAATTTTATTGGAACTAACGATATTCAGGATTTTGTAATAAAGACCAGTGCTGTTGCGAATACACCTCTCGAACGAATTAAAGTTACCTCAGCTGGTAATGTGGGCATCAATGCAACAGTGCCAACAGCAACTGCTTTACTTACAATAAATCCCAACACAAATACAATAAGAAGCGGTATTGATATGACATTAACCAATGCAACTTCAGCTGCCACTGGTTTAAATATTAATGCTGGAGCCGACACTGTAAATGGAATTACCGTGACTCATAGTAGCGCTTCAACCTCGGCAAGTTTATACGGAATCGGAGGAGTTTTGTCTTCCACCAGAATTGTTTCCGGTTATAATGGATACAGAAATGGAACTGGCTTAAGTTATGGAATTTATGGAATTAATGGAACCAATAGTTTATATACAACCAATGCCAACACCTGGGCCGCTTTCCTGCAGGGAAGAACCGTTATTTCTTCCGAAAGTTCCCCTACTTCTGCTTTAGGAACCGATTTAGAAATACGAAATACAACCACAGGAGCAGCAGCGCCAGCAACGGCTTCAATGCGGCAAACCACATCCCTTGCAACTTCTGGAGATGTGTTGACAAACCTGAATTTTGGAGATAATTATGTAACCACACCACAAGCACAAATAAAAGTACTGCGCGATGCTGCTGCAAGTTCAGCAGCCGATATGCCAACCGCAATGACATTTTCTACTACTCCAGATGCAAGTGCTACACTTACGGAAAGAATGAGAATTACAAATGCTGGCAATGTGGGTATTGGAACAATCCCTGCGGCTTCAACACTTTTAGATATGTCTGCGGTAACTAATAAGGCTATGGTGGCTCCGAATGTAGCTTTATCTGCAACGACAACAGCTACTATCTCATCACCCGCTAACGGTGCTTTAATATACAATACTGCTACTGCAGGTACTGGATTAACAGCGGTTTCTCCGGGATACTACTATTGGAATGGATCGGCTTGGATAAGCATGTCATCAGGAGGCCAAAGTTCAACTTCATACTTTTCCACTGGAGCACTTGGCACTGTACTTTCCAATGCAGCATTTACTCTTATTCCAGGAATGACGGCAACTGTAACTGTTCCCGCAAATTGCAATGTTACTGTAACGGCTAATGTTGGCATTTCTACTAATTCTTCTTCGGCAACTGGCTATTCCACAACAGACGTTGCTTTATACGTCGATGGCTCTCAATTAACCAATGGTGGCTATCGTAGAATTAGTACTGTTAATAACACCAGTAATCAGTTTGCTTCCCAACAAGCTTCAATGACCGTATCTCTTTCATTATCTGCAGGTAATCATACATTTGCAATATATGCTGGAGGAGGAGGTAGTGGTGTAAGCGCATATGTAGGAGGTGCCTCTGGATCTGCCTATCAAGGTGAAATGACGGTTACTATTTTAAAAAGATAATATTTAAATTATTGAACATACCTCAAAAACCTCCAAAAAGACCTTGCTTTTAAATAACCAAGGTCTTTTTCGTTTTCATACGCTTCCCGTTCAAAAGAAATCGCACGATACGCTTTTTTTCTATCTTTCATAAAAAGTAAACGAGCTAGGTATTCCAACAAATACCAAACGTAAAAAAACACAATCAACAACTCCAATTGCTGTCTCAAATGAATCCGCTCGTGATTCACAAACACCGCATCCTTCTTATCAGCATCATCCGCCAAAAAAACAAACGGAAACAACGTCATTCCCCTATACCCTTTCGGCAAAAAATATTTAAAGACAATCAATATCATATGCTACAAAGTTGCTAAATTTGTGGCTATGAATGAAGAATTAAGTCCAAATAATTTAATCGAAGGTGAAGATTTTTATTACACTCCCGAAGGCTATAAATGTTTTACCGAAAAGTACCACCTTAAGCGTGGTCATTGTTGCAAAAGCGGTTGCCGCCATTGCCCCTACGGATTCGATAAAAAAACAGGTGAAATTAAAAAAAAGTAATTTGAAAATTGGGGCGTTCGGGCGGGCTATACGTTGCAATCTTTTTATGAAGGATTGATTTCTCTACGCTGCACTTCGAGCAATCCTTCAAAAAAAGGATTTCCACTGCTATCCCTAACGCAAACTATAATAAAATAGAAAAATCTCTGTACCTTAGCTACGACAAAACTCAGCAACTAGAAAATGACTTTTCAAGAACAAATACAACAAGGAATCCCATCGGTTTTACCACAACCAAAACCGTATGAAATAGAAATAAACCACGCACCCAAACGCAAAGAAATACTTTCCGACCTAGAAAATAAACTAGCATTAAAAAATGCGTTGCGCTATTTTGAAGCAAAACACCACGCCGAATTACTACCCGAATTCAAATCCGAACTCGAAACCTACGGCCGCATTTATATGTACCGTTTGCGTCCCGATTATAAAATGTACGCGCGTCCCATTTCCGAATATCCCGGAAAATGTGAACAGGCAAAAGCCATTATGCTCATGATCCAAAATAATTTGGATTATGCCGTGGCGCAACATCCACACGAATTGATTACCTATGGCGGAAACGGAGCCGTTTTTCAAAACTGGGCACAGTATTTATTAACAATGCAATACCTGTCCGAAATGACAGAAGAACAAACATTAGCGATGTATTCGGGACATCCAATGGGATTGTTCCCCTCACATAAAGAAGCACCAAGAGTTGTCGTGACCAACGGAATGGTTATTCCCAATTATTCCAAACCTGACGATTGGGAAAAAATGAATGCGCTTGGGGTTTCTCAATACGGACAAATGACAGCCGGAAGTTATATGTACATCGGTCCACAAGGTATCGTCCACGGAACAACTATCACCGTTTTAAACG
The DNA here is from genome assembly GCA_031387085.1 of Flavobacteriales bacterium. GTDB lineage: Bacteria > Bacteroidota > Bacteroidia > Flavobacteriales > Flavobacteriaceae > Flavobacterium. The sequence continues at coordinate 21,776 of JANNCY010000180.1, forward strand.
GATTTAGAAAAATTAAAAAAGCTCCTAAAGGAGGTCTATTCGTGACTTCTGGTCTAGGCGGTATGTCAGGAGCTCAACCCAAAGCTGGAAACATCGCTGGTTGCGTAACGGTTTGTGCCGAAGTCAATCCAAAAATTACATACATTCGCCATTCGCAAGGTTGGATTAACGAAATTGTTGAAGATATAAATGAACTCGTTCCAAGAGTCAAAAAAGCACTCGAAAATAATGAAGTAGTTTCGATTGCGTATCTCGGAAACATCGTTGACGTTTGGGAAAAATTCGACCAAGAAAATCTCCATATCGATTTGGGTTCCGATCAAACATCCCTGCACAATCCGTGGGCGGGCGGTTACTATCCAACCGGATTCACCTTTGAAGAATCCAACGAAATGATGGCGAATAAGCCCGAAAAATTCAAGGAAGAAGTCCAAAAAACATTGCGACGTCACGCCGATGTGATTAACAAACACACCGCAAAAGGAACCTATTTCTTCGATTACGGAAATGCCTTTTTACTCGAAGCTTCGCGTGCCGGAGCTGATATTATGGCATCAAACGGAATCGATTTTAAATATCCGAGTTACGTACAGGACATCATGGGTCCAATGTGTTTCGACTACGGATTCGGTCCGTTCCGCTGGGTATGTGCCTCCGGAAATCCGGAAGACTTAGCCAAAACTGATAAAATTGCGTGTGATGTATTGGAAGAAATGATTACAACCTCGCCTACCGAAATCCAACAGCAAATGGCCGACAATATCCAATGGATCAAAGGCGCCCAGGAAAACAAATTAGTGGTAGGTTCACAAGCACGTATCCTTTATGCCGATTCCGAAGGCCGAATTAAAATCGCCGAAGCCTTTAATCAAGCGATTGCAAAAAGCGAAATTGGCTATATCATTTTAGGACGCGATCATCACGATGTTTCGGGCACCGATTCTCCTTACAGAGAAACCTCTAATATTTATGACGGCTCCCGTTTTACTGCCGATATGGCGATACAAAATGTAATTGGTGACAGCTTTCGCGGTGCCACTTGGGTATCCATCCACAATGGTGGTGGCGTAGGCTGGGGAGAAGTAATTAACGGCGGTTTCGGTATGGTTCTTGATGGAAGTGCCGACGCGTCAAGACGTTTAGAATCGATGCTTTTTTGGGATGTCAACAACGGAATTTCAAGACGAAGCTGGGCGCGAAACGAAGGAGCCATTTTTGCAATAAAAAGAGCTATGGAAACGCAACCTTTATTGAAGATTACCATCCCTAATATTGTTGATGAATCGTTATTATAATTTCAGGTTTCAAGTTTCAAGTTAAACTAGTCGAGCCTGAAACTTGAAACTAAAAACTAAAAAAATGAAACCACTAAAAATCCTACCGTTATTCCTACTCTTCCTACTCGCATCTTGCAGTTCAGTTAGTGTAAATTCCGATTACGACAAAAACGCAACGTTTGATAATTACAAAACGTACGCCTACAACAAAACAGGTATTGACAAGGTAGAAATATCCGATCTGGACAAGAAAAGAATCCTGCGTTCTATAGATGAAACAATGACCTCAAAAGGATTTACCAAAAGTGAAACTCCCGATGTTTTAATCAATTTTTTTACCAAAGAACAAGAACAAGTTGATGTAACCCAATTCAGTGCAGGCTGGGGTTATGGCTGGGGTTGGGGATGGAATCCTTGGATGTGGGGTGGAAACACTTCTATAAACAAATACACAGAAGGAACCTTAACCATCGATATAATTGACGCCAAGAAAAACGAATTAATTTGGCAGGGAATTGGCGAAGGAGTTTTAACAAAATACACTGAGAAAAAAGACGAAAACATCAAGGAATTTGTTTCTAAAATTTTAGAGCAATATCCGCCAGGTGCCAACAAAAAATAAATAAATAAAACCTCCAAATTGGAGGTTTTTTTATGCTTAATAATTAAGTAGTTCTTCCATTTTTAATTTTACTTTATCCGCATTCGGAATCATCGTAAATTCTAACGTACTGTTCAGTGGAATCGCCGGCATATTTTCGGAACCGATAACCATAACCGGTGCATCAAGATATTTAAAACACTTTTCCTGAATCAATCCGGCTAAACCTCTGGCAAAAGAATTATTGGTTGGCTCTTCGGTGACCACCAAACACTTTTTAGCTTTTTTTACCGATTTGAAAATCGCTTCTTCATCCAACGGATATAAGGTTCGTAAATCGATAATCTCAACTTGATTCTTCCTATTGGCTGAAGCATTCAACGCCCAGTGCACACCCATTCCGTAGGTAATTACCGAAATGGTTTCGTCGGTTTCTAGCTCCCAGATTTCCTGAACAGTATTGGCTTTTCCAAAAGGTAAAACATAATCTTCACTCGGTTCAAAAACCCTTGCTTCATCGGTACCTTTCACTTTGCTCCAATACAAACCTTTATGTTCTAAAATAACCACTGGATTTGGGTCGTAATACGCCGCTTTCAGCAAACCTTTTAAGTCAGCACCATTACTTGGATACGCGATTTTTATTCCCCTGATATTCGTCAATACACTTTCTACAGAAGAAGAATGATACGGTCCACCACTTCCATAAGCGCCAATCGGAACTCGCAAAATCATACTTACCGGCCATTTCCCATTGGTTAAATAACTCGAACGGCTGACTTCGGTAAACAACTGATTCAATCCCGGCCAAATGTAATCGGCAAACTGGACTTCAACAATCGGTTTCAAACCCACCGCCGACATTCCGACAGTAGAACCCACAATAAATGCTTCTTGTATTGGCGTATTGAAAACGCGTTCATCGCCAAATTTTTGCGCTAACGTAGCTGCTTCTCTGAAAACGCCACCCAATCGTCCACCTACGTCTTGACCGTAGAGTAAACATTCTTTGTGCTTCTTCATCAATTCCTCGACTGCAAATAAAGCGCAATCGACCATTACTACTTTGTCTTCACGAGTTGGAGTTCGTTCTCCCACTTCTTCTGTAATAGGTGTTGGCGCAAAGTCGTGTGTGAATAAATCTTCTGGTTTTGGATCTTCTGCCAATTGTGCTCTTTCGAAATCACTTTGCACTTTCGCTATAGCAGCATTTTCTATATTTTGAATTTCTACTACTGTAAATCCAGCTTCCAATAACTGTTTTTGCAATACGGGAAACGGATCGCGCGATTGTGCTTCTTCCAAATCGTCACGATACCATTCCATTCGAACGCCCGATGTATGGTGATTCAACAACGGAACTTTCGCATGAACCAAAAACGGTCTTCGTTCTTCACGAATGGTCTTTACCACTTTTTGAAGCGCCAAATAACTTTCGGTAAAATTGGCACCATCAATTGAAATCGCTTCAATTCCGTGAAAACCCTTCGCATA